>CAZEPH010000214.1:0-5294 GCA_964514075.1 uncultured bacterium
TCACTCAGCGATGCACGCACGTCGGGGTGCTCGCGCAGCAATCGCAGCAGCAGCGCGATCTGGTCGCCGAAGTCCACGCATCCCCGTGCGCGCAGGAGCGCATCGTACGCGGCGTATAGCGCCGCGATCTCCTGTTCACCCGCCGCTCGGGTGAGGAGCGCGTCGTCCGTTCCCGCGCTCCCGCGCAGTGCGTCCGCAAACGCGGCGTAGTCCGATGGACTCACGTCTTCGTCCTTGGCGCGCGACACGAGCGCGGCCATCGCGTGCAGGAACCGCGTCGGATCACCGGTGGGTCGGTAGCGCGCGAGGGGCAGCGCGAACAGATTCTCCCGCAAGAGCAGCACCTGTTCGGTGCGCGTGAGCACGCGGAAATCGGTGGGCAGGCCGAGCCGCAACGCGTGCTCGCGCAGCACGCGATCCGCGAAGGCGTGGAACGTACTCACCCACACGTCGGCGTAGCCGTACGGGACGAGCAGGTCGACGCGCTCCTGCATCTCCGCCGCGGCCTTTTCCGTGAACGTGAGTGCGAGGATCGACTCGGAGCGCGCCCGCTTGGTCGCGATGAGGTGCGCGATGCGGCGCGAGAGAACGGTGGTCTTGCCGGTACCCGCGCCGGCCACGACGAGCAGCGGACCGCCGTCATGTTCGACGGCGCGGCGCTGTTCGCTCGTGAGCCCGTCGAGGAGCGAGTGTGCGGAGTCGAGTGTCACGGTCATCGGTCCGGCTAGCGTAGCGAGACCCTCCGACACCGAGATTTCGCTCATCCCAGGCCGCAGGTGGCCGATAACCTCCGCAGCGGTTCCACCGGACCTTGCATTCAGGGGGGTCCATCTGTAGCATGCGCGGCGCTCTCGGTCATGCACTTCCGCCTCGCCCCACGACGGCGGCTCGCCGGCGCCCCAAGCCGGTACACGAAGCGCCACACATCACCTCAGTGCAACTTTCCTCGGAGAATCCACATGCGGCGCGTCCGTCTCGTGGGGGGGAATGCGCGCGCCTATCGCGCGCGGCGGCACGCACACGGCATTCGCATGAGAGCACTCGTTCTCGCGCTTCTGGCGTGCTCCGTTCCCGCGGACGGTCGCGGAGCGTGGCTGCCGAGCGTCACGCTGGACAGCACGCCGTCGCAGTCGGTGCCGGGATCTGCGGGCAGCATCGCGGTGACGGCGTCCGGCGCCGCGTTCGCGGTGTGGGCCGACGCCGACGGGGCGGGGCGCTTTCAGGTCAACGTGGCCATCGACACGACCGGCGTGTGGGGCACGCCCTCCACCTTCGTCACCCCACTGGGCAACGCCGTCACGCCGGCCGTGTGCGCGGACACCAATGGTCACGTGCACCTCGTGTGGGCCGACGATCGGGACGGCAACTTCGAGATCTACTACCGCGAGTGGAACGGCGCGGCGTGGAGCGGCGAGGTGCGTGTCTCGTCGAACGCGGCGCGTTCCATCACACCGGTGGTCGCGGCGCGCGGCGGCGACGTCACCGTGCTGTGGGTGGACGATCGAGACGGCAATACGGAGATCTACGCGCGCCGCCGCCAAGTGGCGACGTGGAGCGCGGAGACGCGCGTCACCAACCAAGCGCACGACTCCCTCATGCCGAGTGCCGACGTGGGAGCCGACGGCTCACTGCACGTCGTGTGGATCGACAATCGCAGCGGCAGCTTCCTCACGTACGAATCCACGCGCACCCTCGACACGTACTCCGCGCCGCTGGCGGTCTCCTCCAGCGGCATCACGACAACTGACCCGCACGTGGGCATGAGCGACGATCTCTCCGAGCACGTCGTGTGGATCGACTACCGCTCCGGCACGGGCGTGATGTACGGGCGTCACAAGGCGGGGACGACGTGGGGCACGATCGCGGCGCTCAACCTGTCCTCCCTGCCGCCGGACCGCATCGCATTCGCCGGCGGCCCCACGAACACGGCGGCGATCGCGTGGACCGAAGCCGTGGCGGGCACCCCTGGCGTGTTTACCAGCTCCTGGAATGGATCGGCGTGGTCGCCGGTCGCGACGATCGCGAGTGGGACGTACGCACGCACGCTGCCGGCGATCGGCGTGTCGTCCCTCGGCGACCAGATCGCGATGTGGGCGGATGCCGTGACGGACGTCGCTCTGGACGTGTACGCCGCGCGCAACGTGGGCGCATTGCCCGTGATCCAGTCCGTGTCGCCGGACAGCACGATGGCCGGCGGGCCGGCGCACTTCACGCTCGTCGGCACGTCGTTCCTGGGCCCGGACTCCGTGTACGTGCGCGACGCGGTGGGGACGCTGATCCCCGCCCTCCTCACGCAGAGCCGCACATTCAGCGTCATCGAGTCGGACTTCGACCTGACATCCGCCGTCCCGGGCGAAGCGGATGTGATCGTGCGCACCTCCGACGGCCGTCGCGATACGCTCGCCGCCGCGGTGTCGATCACGCCGTCGGGCGGCTGGAGCATCGAAACGTCGCTCGGAGCGCCGAGCGCCGCGTCGTTCACGAACTCGGCGAACGGCAAGTGCATCGCCATCGGCGACGCCGGCGTGGTGCAAATGACATGGGTGGATGAGCGCGGCGGTACACCGGCCGTCGTTCTCGCGGAGTTCACGAACGGCATGCTGAGCGGACCCACCACGGTCTCGAACCTGACGGGCAGTCCCATCACGCCGGCGATCGCCACTGCACCGGGCAATCGCGTGGATCTCGTATGGCGGGACGGCGCCGTCGGCATGAAGGACCTCTACTGGCGCGAGCGAAACAACGGTCTGTGGCTACCGGAGACGAAGCTCACGGGCGGCATCTATTCATCCCAGTACCCGTACGTCGCCGGCGATGCCTTTACGGGCGACATCCTGCTCGTGTGGCGCATGGACATCGTCGCCAACTCCGAAATCTACTTCCGGCGACTGCACAACGGCGTGTGGGGGGCGGAGACGCGACTGACGAACAACACCTTCACGTCCACGCTGCCCGTGTGCGCGGCGGGACCGGGCAGCCGCGCCTACGTTGCGTGGAGTGATACGCGCGACGGCAACGCGGAAATCTACTTCAAGCAATACGACGGCGCGGTGTGGGGAGCAGACACGCGACTGACCACAACGTCGACCGTCTCGACGCAGCCGTGCATTGCGGTCGCACCGAACGGGGACGTGCACGTCGCGTGGCAAGACATCGGTGACAACGGCAGCACAGAGATCTTCCACCGCGCTTTGCGGAGCGGCGCGTGGGGCACCGCGGTGCGCGTGACGACGACGGCGGGCGTGTCGAGTTCTCCCTCACTGTCGATCGACGGTCTCGGCGTGGCGCACCTCACGTGGGCCGACGCGCCGGCGATCATCCCGCAGATCTTCTATGCGACGTACACCAACAGCGCGTGGTCCGTTGCGCAGCAACTCAGTCGCGGCGTGGTCGGTGCGCAGTGGCCGTCCGTTGCGGCAACGGCGGGCGGCGCGGTCCACGTGGTGTGGACCGACCTGCGCTTGGTGGTGCCGACGGTGTTCTACGCCAACAAGCGCGTCATCCCGACGGGCATCGGCGACGGCTCCCCCGCCGATGCATCCGTGAGCGACGTTCGTGTGACGGCCTATCCCAACCCAGCACGCGAGCGCCTCTCGCTCTCGGTGTCGCTGCCGCGCCCCGCGCAGTTGGCCATCGACGTGATCGACGTCATGGGGCGCGCCGTGGCACACGTCCAGGACGACACCTGGCGGACGGGCGATGTCGTTCACACGTGGACGGCGGGCGCCGCGCTGCGCGCCGGCGTCTACTATGTGCGCGTTCGCTCCCGCTTCGCGGACGCCCCGGCCCGCGAACAGCGCGTGCGCGTCGTGCTGCTGCGGTAGTACGATCGTCTCCATGACATCCTCGGTCGCGCACGGCGACTTCGTCGTCATGGACATGGAGTTCACGGGACTCTCCCCGCTCGAAGGGGACGCCATCGTGGAGATCGCCGCGGTCACGCTCGCGGGCGGCGCGATCGTGGACACGTGGCACAGCGTGGTGCGACCGCCGCGCGACGTGCCCGCGGACATCTATGCTCTCACCGGGTTGACCGGCGACGACGTCGCGCGCGCGCCGCGCTTTGCCGACATCGCCGCGCCCTTGCTCGCACGCATCGCGTCGCGCACCATCGTGACACACAACGTCGCCTTCGACGTCGCCGCGCTGGAGTGGGAGCTGGTGCAGAACGGGCTCGCTCCGCTCGCGAACGGCGCGGTGGACACGCTCGATCTCGCGCGCCGCGTCTTCCCGGGGGAACGCAACAACCTCCGCGATTTGGCGGGGCGCCTCGGTATCACCTCGGTCCCCTCGCACCGGGCGCTGGACGACGCGCGCGTGACGGCGGACGTGTTCCTTGCGCTCGTGCGCGAGCTGGAATCGCGCGGGCTCCTGCGGTCCGCGCGCGACCTCCACGCGGTCGACTGCCGGACGTTCGCGCTCCGCGTTCCCGGGCGACACGACGCGGACTGGGAGACGATCGCACGCTCGCTCGTGGAGGCGGTGGAGCACAAGCGCGTGTTGCGCGTGCGGTACGCGAGCGGCGGCGGGGCGGCGGGCGCGGAGCGCGTCATCGAGCCGTTCTGCCTCATCGGACCGTACCTCCGCGCGTACTGCCGCACGAAAGCACGCGAGTTGAACTTCACGGTGTCGCGCATTCGGTCGGTCGAAGAGACGGGCCAGACAGTGACGCGCCTGCCGGAGCCGCCGCGCGGACCGGCGGTTTTCTCGCCGGCTCTCGCGCGCGTGTCGCGCCCGAACTAGTTCGAGCGATCCTCCAGCACGAGGATCACTTCCTGCGTCGGCTCGCCGGTGTGATAGTCCGTCGCATCTTCGACGCGATCCAACTCGAAACCGAGGCGATCCACCACCATCGCCGCACGCACGTTGCGATTGTCCAGACGCACCTCGACACGGCCCACGCGATGCGCGCGGCGCAACTCCTCGATGACGACCTGGCACGCCTCCGTCGCAAAACCCTGTCCCTGCGCGGCGGGCGTGAGCATGTAGAACAAGTCGCACGTCAGGTCTTCGTAGACCGTGGCTTGCACGTGACCGATTGCACCGCCCGACTCGCGTTCGCGCACGACCCAGTTGAGCCAGACTTCGGTGTCGTCGGCGGCGAAGCCGCGCTCGAGCCGCTTGTAGCGTTCGGCGATGGCACGCACGTTCTCCGGCGGATCGAGCGGGAGAAGACGGTACAGATCGGGGTCGCGCAGCACCTCGAACATCTCCGGTGCGTGCACTACGCTGAGACGCTCCAACACGAGCCGCGGCGTTTCGAGATCCGTCACACCGTTCGTCCGCGAGTCGGG
>CAZEPH010000215.1:0-5280 GCA_964514075.1 uncultured bacterium
CGCCGATTCTCTGGGCGGCACGCATAGTCTCACTTTGCGTTTCCCCAAGGCCGCGGTGGCGTCCTGCATCACCGACCTTGTTGTGAACGACCCGGGCGTCCGCACGGTCTCACTCACACAGCAGTCGGGGGACGCAGTGCTCAGCATTACGCTGAAGGCGCCTCTGCGCTTCGAGGTATTCACACTCAAAGCAACGCAGGGCGTTGCGGACCGCCTCGTTCTGGACGTCCTGCAGCCCGTGTCGCAACTCGCGGCGGAGCTGGAGGATTCGATGTACGCCGCGTTGCGCGCGCGTCGCGTGCGTCTCGTCGCGGTGGACGCAGGTCACGGGGGCGAAGACTACGGTGCGATCGGACCGACTGGCGTGGCCGAGAAGAACGTCTGCTTGGCGATCGCTGCCGAGCTCGTCGAGCGCCTCAACTCGCGTCCCGGAATGCACGCGTTCCTGACGCGCAAGGGCGACTACTTTATCCCTTTGCGCGAGCGCACGCGCATTGCGAAGCGCGCGAAGGCAGACTTGTTCATCAGCATCCACGCAAACGCGTCGCGCAACCGACAGGCGTACGGAACGGAGGTGTACTTTCTCTCGCCTGGCGGCGCGACCGACGAACTCGCGCGCGCGGTGGCACAGCGTGAAAACGAAGCCGACCTTGTCGGCGGGATCGTCGCCAGCCAGGATGACGACATGGCGGGCATCCTGATCGATCTCGCGCAGTCCGCAACGGTGGATCGAAGCGCCGCTCTCGCCGAAGCAGCTCTGGACCGACTCAGTTCACTGGACGCCATTACGACCCGTGGCGTGAAGCAAGCCGGATTCGCCGTGCTGAAGACCGTCGACGTTCCTTCCATCTTGGTGGAGACGGCGTTTATCTCGAACCACAGGGAGGAGCAGCAACTCGCGAGCGAGGGATTCCAGGAGAACCTCGCGGATCGATTGGCTGGTGCAGTCGCGGCCTACTTCACCCGCTTCCACGAGGACTAGGTCAGTGTGGCGACCCGTGCGGGGGATCTTTGCGAATGGACGCGTGAAGGTTGCATCCCTCGTCGTGGCGACGTTGCTCTACCTGCACGTGTACACGGAGCGCAAACAGGAGGCGAGCTTCGACGTACCCATCCACGTCAACGACGTGGCTCCCGGTCTTGCGGTCGCGTTGATCGACCCGACGACAGCTCGTGTCACCGTGCGCGGAACGGGTAAGGACATGCTCCGCATGCGCATCGACCCGCCGCAGTTGATTCTGGAAGGCCGAGGACTTGGTGTGGAGTCACACCAACTCCCAACGGCGTCCGCTCGCGTGGCGCTCCCCGTGCACAGCGACGCGCAGGTCATCGAGATCGAGTCACCGGGCGTCGTTCATGTCGAAATGGACTCGCTCGTGAGCGCACGGCTTCCGGTGTATTCGCCGACGATCGGGATGCCCGGGCCGGGCTACGCGATTGCAGAATCGCCGCGCCTGACGCCGGACAGCGTGGATGTCTTTGGACCGGCTGCCGTCGTCGAGCAAATGACGAGCGTTCAAACCACAACGATCGACATGTCGGGCGTGCGAAAGAGCCTGCGGCGCGATCTCCGGTTGGTTGTGCCGGCAGCCGTCGTCAGCCAGCCAAATCGCGTCAGGGTGTTCGTCGCGGTCGCGCCCGGGGGGGACTAAGAAGGGGAGAGGAGGCCGCTCATGGTACGTCCTCATGACCCGTGTTCGGGGCCGACCTCCCGGTTCGAACCAGGAGGCGAAGGAGAGTTAGACGAACGGAGCAGAACACTCCTCTCCAAAGGGGAGCATAGCAACGGTCTGCACGGGCGGTCAACACGCGGTGTTTCGCTCCGCAGCCGCACGATGCGCAGTCGATTGGGGCAGAAGTGGTTGACACTGGCTGAGTTGGTTTGTACCATGCCGCCGCTTTCAACCCAGCCCCTGTTGTTCACATGCTGTACGCGGAGGACGCTCATGCTGATCGTTCCCAAGCGCCTATTCCTCACCAATGGCGTGGGCGTTCACAAGGAAGAGCTTTCATCTTTCGAACTGGCCCTGCGGGATGCCGGCATCGAGAAGCTCAACTTGGTGACAACCTCCAGTATCTTTCCGCCACGCTGCAAGATCATCTCCCGCAACGAGGGCCTGAAGGAGATCGTCCCTGGGTCCATCGCGTTCGTGGTGATGAGCCGCCTGAGCTGCAACGAGCCCCACCGCTTGATCGCGGCGTCGATCGGCGTGGCGATTCCGTCGGACAAGAACGCATACGGGTACCTCAGCGAGCACCACGCATTCGGTCAAACAGACGAGCAGGCAGGCGATTACGCCGAAGACCTCGCGGCCTCCATGCTCGCGTCCACGATGGGTGTCGAGTTCGACGAGAACGCGGCGTGGGACGAAAAGAAGCAGGTCTTTCGCATCAGCGACAAGATCGTGCGCACATCGCACGTCGCGCAGTCGGCGGTGGTGGGCAAGGGCTTCGCGACAGTCCTCGCCGCGGCCGTCTTCCTGTTTTAGACGAACCACGACGCGAACCGACGCTTTCTAGGGAGGAAAGCCATGACGAAGGCAGACCTGGTGGACGAGATTGCCGCCCGTACCGGGTTCTCCAAGAAGGAAGTGGCGATCACCGTCGACGAGTTTCTTCAGGCGGTGTCTCGCGCGCTGGGAAGCGGGCATCACATCGAAATCCGTGGGTTCGGCACGTTCAAGCTGAAGGAACGCAAGCCGCGCATGGCGCGGAATCCGCGCACGGGTGAGTCGGTGCCGGTAGAGTCGCGAATGGTGCCCGTCTTCAAGGTGTCCCGGGAGTTGAAGCAGCTCGTTTCGCAAATGCCCGTCAAGGCGCCGACGCCGTCCGACGGCTAGTCGTGCGGTCGCTCGACACACATGCTCGTTGACCTGCGGAGCGACACGGTCACGCGTCCGACGCCGGCAATGCGCTCGGCCATGGCGACGGCCGACGTCGGCGACGATGTCTTCGCAGATGATCCGACCGTCAACGAGTTAGAGAGACGAATCGCCGATCTTCTCGGCACTGAGTCCGCGCTATTCGTTCCGAGCGGCACGATGGGCAATCAGATCGCGGTGTTTTGTCACACGCGCGCCGGCGATGAAGTCCTCCTGGAGGACGGCGCGCACATCTACAACTACGAGGCCGGAGCGCCAGCCGCCTTGTCGGGTGTGCAAGTGCGACCCATCTCCGGCGTGCGCGGAATGATCAGCGCAGCGCAACTTCGACCATTCTTCGGTCCACCGAATGACCATCTGCCACGTCCGGCCCTCGTGTGCCTGGAAAACACGCACAACCGCGCGGGGGGTACGGTCCTGCCGCTGGATGGGATGCTGGCCGTGGCGGACTGTGCTCGCGAGAATGCCGCGCGCGTTCACCTCGATGGCGCGCGTTTGTGGAACGCGTGCGCGGCGACCGGGCGCCCAGCTGCGGAGTACGCGGCCGTGGCCGACTCGGTGTCCGTGTGCTTTTCCAAAGGGCTGGGCGCACCGGTCGGCTCGGCGCTCGCGGGGACCGCGGAGTTCATCGCGCGCGCGCGCCGTCGACGCAAGGCCCTCGGCGGAGGGATGCGCCAGGTCGGCATCCTCGCAGCGGCTTGCCTCTACGCCATCGATCACCATAGGTCGCGGTTGATCGACGATCATGCGCGTGCGGCGAGGCTCGCACAGTCGCTGTCGCAGACACCCGGGGCGTCGATCGATCCACGTTCGGTCGAAACCAACATCGTCATCTTCGACGTGTCGCCGAGCGGAATGACGCCCGCGGAGGTAGTGGCGCGCGCAGCGGAGAGCGACGTATTGCTCGTGGGGTTCGGGCGGACGCTCGTCCGGGCCGTCACGCACCTCGACATCGATGACGACGGGATCGACTACGCGTGCGACGTGCTGTCGCGCATCCTCGGAACGTATGATCGTCCGGCGGCCTGACGTGCGTGCGAAGCGGGATTGCTTTGCCCGGCGCGCGTGACTCTGATAGTGTGCCGACCCCGCAGGCCGCAGACGACGTGCGACCGGGAACGCTTTACGTTGTGGCGACACCGATCGGCAACCGGGACGACATCACGGTCCGCGCGCTACGTGTTCTGCGCGCCGTGGACGTGGTTGCGGCGGAAGACACGCGCCGGACGCGACTCTTGCTGCGGCACTACGCAATCGACACGGCGCTCGTGAGCTACCACGACCACAGCGGGAGATCGCGCGTGCGTCAAATCGCCGATCGCGTATCCGCAGGGGAAACGGCAGCGCTCGTGACCGACGCAGGAACACCGGGGATCAGTGACCCCGGATTCACGCTGCTGCGTGAGTGCGTGCAGCGCGGGATTGCGGTGTCCCCGGTGCCGGGTGCCTCCGCGCTCATCGCGGCGCTCTCCATCGCCGGACTCCCGACCGACCGCGTGGATTTCGTGGGGTTTCCCCCCCGGAAGACGGGTGCGCGGCGCGCACTCCTCGAGGAGCAACGCTATCGAGCGACGACGCTGGTGCTGTACGAATCACCGCATCGAATCGAGTCTCTCCTTGCGGACGCAACCGAGGTGATGGGCGAACGCCCCGCCGCGTTGTGTCGCGAGCTGACGAAGGTCTTCGAGGAGGTGCGGCGGGGAACGCTGCAGGAACTGCTCGACGGCGTGCGGCGCACACCGCCGCGCGGGGAGATCGTGCTGGTGATTGGCAGCCAGCCGAAGAGTGCGGCGTCGCGTGCAGAGTGAACTGAAGACTGCCGCGAAGCGCGCCCTGGAACCGATCGCCGCGGCCCTATCGGCGATCGGCCTCACGGCGAACGCTGTCACGGCCGTGGGTCTCGGCATCTCGTTCGTCGCGTGTGCGATGTTCGGAACGGGACACATGCGGTGGGCTGCCGTCGCGCTCGTGGCGTCCGGTCTGTGCGATGCTCTCGACGGGACGATGGCCCGCCGGGCCGGTCGTGTAACGCCGTTCGGAGCGTTTCTGGATTCGACGGTGGACCGATATGCGGACGGCGCTGCGCTGAGCGGCGTCGCCTGGTGGGCAGGGATGCACGGGCATCCCGTGCTCTGCGGGCTGGCGCTGGCGGCGGTGATTGGCTCGTTCGCGGTGTCGTACACACGTGCGCGCGCGGAGGGCCTCGGGCAATCCTGCAACGTGGGATGGCTCGAGCGACCGGAGCGCGTCGTCGTGCTGATTGCGGGAGCGATCGCCGGAGCAACGGCGCTTCCGTGGTTCGTCGGCGCTCTTGCGGTGGGTTCGAACGTGACGGCCGTGCAGCGGATCGTTCATGTGCATCGCGCATTTCAGGCGTCGCGCGACTCTCGCGCGTAGC
>CAZEPH010000216.1:0-5272 GCA_964514075.1 uncultured bacterium
TCTGCACGCGCTCGAACAGGGCGCGCTCGTCGTGCGTGCGGAATCCGTAGAGTTGCAACGCCTCCTCTCTCACGTGGGGCGTGGTGAGCAGCGTAACCTCCTCACTGATCCGCGGCATCTCGCGCAACGTGGAGTCGGGGACGGCCACGCCAAATCCGACGCCGCCGACATCCAGCACGACGCGACCCGGTGCACGCTCCGTCAAACGACCGCGCACGAACGCGATCATGTGCGCCTCGCGAGCACGCGCGCCGTGCCGAACTGTGCCCCGTCGAGACGAGCCGGTTCGTCGCGCTGCTCCGTCAGTGCGGCCGCGTGCATGCGGCGCGCGTGTGTGATCGCGAGCGCGAGCGCATCCGAGGCCTCGAGCGGCGGCGCGTCGGGAAGAGACAGGAGACGCTGCACCATGAACTGCACCTGCAGCTTGCGCGCTGCCCCGGTTCCGCAGAGCGCTCTCTTCACCTCGGGCGGTGCGTATTCGACCACCGGGAGATGCCGTTCCGCCGCCGTCAGCAAGACGACGCCGCGCGCGTGGCCAATCGTCAGGGCCGCACGCGCGTTCTTCGCGTAGAACACGCCCTCCACCACGACGGTCGACGGACGAGCCGCATCGACGACGCGCGCGAGACCGTCGTGCAACGTGGCCAAGCGTTCGGGGAGGGGGCGTCGGCGCACGTCGCCTCGGACTTCGCCGAAGTCCACAACCTGCAGGTGCGTCCCGTCGAGATTCGCATCGATGACGCCGTATCCCGTCACCTCACTCCCCGGGTCGACGCCGAGAATCCGCATTCCGGCTATTGCGAGAGCCGCGCCATCACCTCGTCGGGGATGTCGAAGTTCGCCGCCACGCCCTGCACGTCGTCGTGGTCTTCGAGCATCTCCATCAAGCGCATGAGTTGCTCCGCGTCCTTGTCCTCGACCATCACGGTGTTCTGCGCGACCTTGCGCACCTCGCTCGAATCGATGGGGACGCCACCCGCCGCGAGCGCGGCCTTCACGGCCTCGAACGCGGACGGCGTCGTCATCACCTCGAACACGTCGCTCGACGCCTCGTTGACGACGTCCTCCGCCCCAGCCTCCAACGCAACCGCAAGAACCGCGTCCTCGTCGGTTTTCGTCTTGTCGATCTGGATGCTCCCGCGCGTGTGGAATTGCCACGCCACGCTGCCCGCCTCCGCCATGCGCCCGCCGTACTTCGAAAAAAGGTGGCGGATCTCCGCCGTGGTGCGGTTGCGATTGTCGGTCAACACGTCGACGAGAATCGCCGCTCCGCCCGGGCCATATCCTTCGTAGATCGCTTCTTCGATGGTCATGCCTTCCAACTCGCCGGTACCCTTCTTGATGGCTCGCTCGATGTTGGACGCCGGCATGTTCGCGCCCTTCGCCGTGTCGATTGCCGTGCGCAGGCGCGGATTCCCGTTCGGATCCCCCCCACCGTGACGCGCCGCAACCGTGATTTCCTTGATCAACCGGCCGAACAAACGCCCGCGCTCTGCGTCTTTCGCGCCCTTCTTGCGTTTGATCGTCGCCCACTTCGAGTGGCCTGACATCTCGTTCGTCTCCTAGGAGGCGTGCGCCTTCTCGCGCTCCGCCTTCGCCGCGGCGATGATCTTGTCCGCTTGTTCTCTCGGGACTTCTTCGTAGTGCGAGAACTTCAGTGCGAAGCGCCCGCGCCCTTGCGTCAGCGACCGCAGGTGCGTCGCGTACTTGTACAATTCCGCTTGCGGCACCTGCGCACGAATGTGCTGCACGTGGCCCTCGGCTTCCATTCCGAGGATCTTCCCCCGTTTGCTCGACACGTCACCCATCACGTCACCCATGTACTCTTCGGGGACGACGACCTCCATTTCCATGACGGGTTCGAGCAGAACAGGGCTCGCGAGGAGTGCGCCTTCCTTGAACGCGAGCGAGCCCGCGATCTTGAACGCCATTTCCGACGAGTCGACTGGGTGGTACTTGCCGAAGAACAACGCCGCACGCACATCCACGACCTTGTTGCCGGAGAGAACGCCCTCCGCCATCGCCTCGCGCACGCCTTTCTCCACGGCGGGAATGTACTGGCGCGGGACGACGCCGCCGACGACCTCATCGACGAACTCGAATCCCGTGCCGCGCGGAAGCGGTTCGAGACGCAAGTGTGCCTCAGCGAACTGGCCGCGTCCACCTGTCTGCTTCTTGTGCCGGTGGTCCTTTTCGACCTTCGTCCGGATCGTCTCTCGGTATGGAATCCGCGGCTCCGCCAGATCCACATCGACTTGGAAGCGCCGCTTTAGCCGCTTCACGATCACCTCAATCTGCAACTCGCCGATGCCGTACAGGAGCGTCTGGTGCAAGTCGTCGATGCGCACCTGAAACGTCGGATCCTCTTCGTGTAGCCGGTGCAGGCCGTTACCGATCTTCTCCTCGTCGCCCTTCGCGTGCGGGTGCACCGCGACGCACAGCATCGGCTCCGGGAAGGGAATGGCCGGCACCGTACACGCGGCCTCTTTCGTCGTGAACGTGTGGCCGACGTGCGCGGTCTTGAGTTTCACCGCTGCGACGATGTCACCGGCCACGGCTTTCGTGACATCGTGCCGTTCCTTCCCTGTGATGTTGTACAGAGCACCGAACCGTTCCGGCTGACCGACGGACGCGTTCCAGACGTCGTGGCCCGACTCGAGAACGCCGGAATACACGCGCAGTAAGGATAGGTCACCGAGGTGCGCTTCGGAGATCATCTTGAAGAGGAACGCGCACAGGGGATCGGCGGACCCTGCCGAGCGGTGCGCTTCGCCTCCGTTCGCGGACACGACTTGCGGCGGAACGTCCGCGGGGCTGGGCGCAAACGACGCGATCAGGTCGAGGAGCAGCTGCGCGCCCTGCACGTGTCCACCGCTCACGGGGATCGCGGGGATGAGAGTCCCTCCCGCGACGGCGCGTCGCAATCCCACGGCGATCTCGTCGTCCGTCAGCGGCTGGCCGTCGAGGTACTTCTCGAGGACCGCTTCGTCCGTTTCGGCGATCGCGTCGAGCAACCGGCCGCGGGCGGCCTCGATCGCGTCTGCCATGTCCGCCGGAACGTCGCGCGGCGTCATCTTTCCGTCGCCCGGCGAAAGCGCGTACGCCTTGTTCCCGAGGACGTCAACGACGCCGCCAAAGCTGTCCGCACTGCCGATCGGGAGGTACAGCGCGGCGATCTTGTGAGAGAGTTTCTCGCTCGCCTGCGACACGCACTTCTCGAAGCTGGCGTGCTCCTTGTCCATCATGGTCACCACCATCATCGACGGCAGCCCGCGCCGGGCGGCGTGCGCCCACACGAGTTCCGTTCCGACCTCCACGCCGGCCGGCGCTCGTACGACGAGCATCGCGCAGTCCACGACGTGCAGCGCAGCGACGACATCCCCGACAAAATCGAGGTATCCAGGGGTGTCCAGCAGGTTGATCTTCGTGCTCTTCCACTCGAATTGGGCAAGGCCCATCGCGAGGGTGATCTTGCGCTCGATTTCATCCGCGCTGTGATCGAGCGTGGACGTGCCTTCGTCGACCTTGCCGAGTCGGGTGGTCGCCTTTGCGGCCCACAGCAGCGACTCCGCCAACGTCGTCTTGCCCGCGCCACCGTGGGCGATCAGCGCGATGTTGCGGATTCCGGTGGGAGGATACTCCTTCATGTGGAGGCTCCAGCGTGAGACGAGGGAATGCCGGGCCGACGGAAGACGGCAGTCGCGGTCCGGAGTGAACGCGGCAGAAGGCGCGATGCTATCAGAGCTATTTCCGGCCAGTCAATTGCGCGCCAGTTGACGCATGCCTTTCCGATGAGTGCCCCCCTCCCTCGCGATTTCCGGGTTGACCGTGGAAGAGGTTTGGGAGCAAAGTTATGCGCGGTTGTATGATGTCTCAGCGGAACTCCTCAGTAGATTGGTTTCGAGTCCCCTTATTTCTTTCGTAGGAGATACCCCATGAGAACTGCGCATCTTCGCACTGTTGTCGCTTCCCTCCTTGCCCTTTCCGTCGCTGCGACCGCCTTCGCCGGCACGCCGCAGCGTTCTATTTCCGGTCGGGGCGCTCCGCTCAAGGGCGGCGACTTCATCATCAACGGGGCTGTCGCGACGTGCGGCGCCCAGGGTGCCACCATTGGTGGCGGCCTCGGCGTGTACGGTGACACCGGACCGTGGTGGGTTTCACAGAGCTTCGTTCCGTCATCGAGCGGCCAGGTGACCAGCCTGCGCTTCCCTGCATCGCAGAACGGCTTCACCGACGCATTCGTGAAGTGCCAGATCTACGTTGCAGACGCAGCGGGGCACCCGGACTTCTCTCAGTTGCTCGGGACGAGCGACTCGCAAAAGATGCACGCACTACCTGCCTTCCCCGACCGCCGCATCGTGACGGTGAACTTCACGAACGGCCCGACCGTGGCGGCCGGAACGAAGTACTGCGTTATGTGGGCGATCGCTCCGGGTTACGGCGCCATCTTCGTTGACGGCTCCGACTCGGTCGACTACTGCGACGGCGTGTGGTCGCAGAACCTGCACGACGGGAACGGCTGGGTGGACGGTGGCGGTGTGTACTCCGGCGATGGCTTTATCGAGGTCAACACGGCCGACGTTCCGGGACGCTAAGTCGCTTCCAAAGCAGTTTGCTCCTCTACACCCCTGCGCCCTTCGGGCGTGGGGGTGTTCTCTTTGCGTTCACTCGGTGAGGAATGCAAAAGGCGCTTCCGGTCCGTAGACCGAAAGCGCCTTCGCAATGCGACCCCGGCGGCGTCATACTCTCCCACCTAGTCTCCCAGGCAGTACCATCGGCGCTGGAGGGTTTGACGACCGTGTTCGGAATGGGAACGGGTAGGACCCCTCCGCCATCGTCACCAGGATCATCGGGCGTCAACGAGGCTTCGGTGATCCCACGCCAGTCCATGGCGCGGGAGTCGATGCTCTCGCCGACGAAATCGAACAACGCGTGAGAGATGTGTCTGTGAGGTGGTGATGCAGCGTTCGTTGAGGCGAAAAACGACCAAGCCTCACGGCTGATTAGTACCGGTCGACTGAAAGCATTGCTGCTCTTACATCTCCGGCCTATCGACGTAGTAGTCTCCTACGAGCCTTTAGGTGGCTTGTGCCACGGGAGATCTCATCTTGGGGTGGGTTTCGCGCTTAGATGCTTTCAGCGCTTATCCCGACCGGACTTAGCTACCCAGCCATGCCCTTGGCAGGACAACTGGTGCACTAGCGGTCCGTTCAACCCGGTCCTCTCGTACTAAGGTCAACTCCCCTCAAATCTCCTCCGCCCGCGATGGATA
>CAZEPH010000217.1:0-5264 GCA_964514075.1 uncultured bacterium
GGAGGTGCCGGTCATGCTCTCGGTGTGCGCGGTGTGCAATCGCACGCGCGGCTGGTTCCCGCAGCCCGCGGCGAGCGCGGCATGAAGCGCCGCGTGCTGTTCCTCTGCACGCACAACTCCGCCCGGAGCCAGATGGCGGAGGCGTGGCTCAGGGCGCTGGCGGGCGATCGCTACGAGGTGGCGAGCGCGGGCACGGTTCGCACGCACGTGCGGCGCGAGGCCGTGGCGGTGATGCGCGAGGCGGGGATCGACATGAGCGCGCATGCCTCGAAGGCTCTGGATGCGTTCGTCCACGACGAGTGGGACTGCGTGATCACGGTCTGCGATTCAGCGAACGAGTCGTGTCCGGTCTTCCCGCGCGCGCGCGCACGGGACCACTGGAGCGTCGCCGATCCGTCGGCGGTCGAAGGGGAAGAAGACGCGCGCTACGACGCCTTCCGCGCGGCGCGCGACGATGTGCGCGCGCGCATCGAGCGATGGCTGGCAGACGAGGAACGGCCGCGTGTCCTCAGCGATACAGCGACTTGATCGCACCCCACGTCGACGGCGCGGCGGGCGTGGCGGAGTTTGTCTGGTACAGCGAGAGTATCTCCGCGTCCGAGAGGAGCCCGTCATACACGCGCACCTCGTCGAGGGATCCGTTGAAGTAGCCCGTGGGCGACTCCCAGCCCTGTCGGAATTGGCGGCCGACTGACAGCGGCACGCCGATGAGGTCACTCAGGCTTCCAGCCGCCTCCGCTGCCTCCTCTGCCAACGCACCGTCGACGTACAAGCGCACGACTTGCCCGTCTGGATCGATGGTTCCCACAAGGAAGTGCCATGCTCCGTCGGCAATCGGCGAACCGTAGACCGACGCACTCACGTTGGCATCGTTGCGGACCCACCAGACGGGAGTTCCATTCGCAACATACAACTGATAGAACGCCGCGTCCGTGGCGCCGCAAGAGGGGTTCGCGCCGCAGCGGTACCAGCTCACGACGTACGAGGTGCCGGTCGCCGCGGACGTCTTGACCCACGCGGCCACTCCCCACGCGTGGTCGTTCGGGGCGAAGGTGGTGCCGTTGTCCCACATCAGGTAGGCGTCGACGCCGTCCAGGACCACGGCTCCGCCGAAGCGGCCGGACGTCGTGCAGAGAAGGTTTCCGCCGGAACTCATGTTATGCGCGAAACCGCTCACGTCCGCGGTCGAGCACCCGTCGAAGGGCCAGTGAGCGAACTCGGTGGCTGCGACTACCGGTCGTGAAGTGGAGAGGGCCGCAAGAAACGCAGCGGCCAGGATCCATGCAGCCAGGTCGGACGGCTCTCGCATGGTGTGAACCTCCCGTGTCAGTGGTCCTTTGCGCTCGCCGGCTCGAAGGTCTTGGAGTCCGAGGAGTGCCCCGGGAAATAGTGCGCGTCGGGATCGATCCGCATCTTCGCGCCGCACACGGCGGTCGCGGCCTCGCCGACGCCGGTGGCGATCAACTTCAACTTGCCGGGGAAGGCGGTGACGTCGCCGGCGGCGTACACACCGGGCACGTTCGTCTCCATTTGTTGATTCACGACGATGCTGTTGCCCTGCAAATGCAAGCCCCACGTCTTGATGGGGCCGAGGTTCGCCTTGAAACCGAAGTTCACGACGATGTCGTCCACCTCGATCGTGCGCTCTTCCTTCGTGCGGTTGTCGTAGATCACCGCGCGCTCGACGCGCCCGTCGCCTTCGATCGTCTTCAGCTCGTGGAAAAGCACGATCTGCGCTTTGGACGCGCGCAGCTTGTTCACGCTGTCTTCGTGCGCGCGGAACGTGTCGCGGCGGTGGATCAGCGTGAGCGCACCCGCGAGCGGCTCGATGTGCAGCGCCCAGTCGAGCGCGGAGTCGCCGCCGCCCGCGACGAGCACGCGGCGTCCCGCGAACTGCTGGGGGTTCCGCACGACGTAGTGCAGGCCATGTCCTTCATAGCGCGCGAGCGCGGCGTCCTCCAACTTGCGCGCGGCAAATGCGCCCACGCCCGCGGTGATGAGCACGGTCTTCGTGCGATGCTCGCGCCCCGCTTCGGTGCGGAGCACGATCTCGCCGTCGCGCCGTGTCAGCGTGGTGACCTTCTCTTCCAAGCACACGGTCGGCGAGAACTGCAGCGCCTGCTCTTTCATCGCATCGACCAAATCGCGTGCGAGCACGCGGCGATACCCGGCGACGTCATAAATGTACTTGTCGGGATAGAGCGCTGCGAGTTGTCCGCCGAGCTCCGCCAGCGAGTCGATGATCTTCACCTTCATGCCGCGCACGCCGGCGTAAAACATCCCGAACAGCCCGACGGGTCCGCCCCCGACGATGGTCACGTCATAGAGATCGTCCGCGTCGCTCACGCCACTCCCACCGCGTTCTTCACGTCGCGCGTGGCTTGCACGAGCACGCGCAGCTTGGCCCACGACTCGTCGAGCGTGCGCGTCTTGAGACCGCAGTCCGGTGTCGGGTAGATCTGCTCGGGCGTGAGAACCTCCAGCCCCTTGAGCAATCCCTCGCGCACTTGATCCGCCGACTCGATGACGTGCGAGTGCACGTCCAAGACACCGTAGCCGATCTTCTTCGTGAACGGGTGCTTCCGGAAGTGCGCGAGCATGTCGTAGTGACTGTTCGCGAGCTCCAAGTCGAGCATGTCCACGGGCAGATCGAGGATCGCGGGGTAGATCGTGGTGAAGTCGCCGTAGCACACGTGACTGATGGTCGTCGTGCTGGATGACAACCCGCCCACGACGATCTCCATCGCCTTCACCGCGATCGCCATTTCCTCGGGGCGCGTGGAGAGAGCGGGTTCGTCGATTTGGATGTAGCGCGCGCCCGCGCGCTCGAGATCGCGCGCTTCATCGCGCACCAACTCCGCAATCGCAAGCGCCGCCTTCTCGCGCGAGCCGTAGTGCTCGTCGAACGACCAGTCCATCATCGTGTACGGGCCGGTCATCATGCCCTTCACGGGCTTCTTCGTGAGCGACTGCGCGTACGTGAACATGTCTACGGTGACCGCGCGCGGACGCGACACGGGGCCGGCAATAATCGGCTTGCGGTAATAGCGATTCCCGTACGAGCGCACGAGACCGGAGATGCGGAAGCCGTCCCAGTTCTCCGCGAAGTACGTGGCCATGTCGCCGCGATACATCTCGCCGTCGACCAGGATGTCCAGGCCGATCTCCTCTTGCGTGCGAATCATATCCGCCGTCGCGGTGCGCTCCGCCGCGTGCAATTCCTCCGCGGAGCACTTGCCCGCGGCGAACGCGTTCCGCAGCTTGATCAGCGCGGGCGGCTTGGGGAAACTCCCGACGGTCGTGGTCAGCAACTTGTCGCTCATACCAGCACCTCGTTTGCTCGCTTCGCCACCTCCGCGCAGCGCGACAGCTTGAGAAACGCCGTGTCGCGCGGCACGAACTCCAGGCTCGTGCTCGGACACACCGTGATCTTCTCCGGCGCGACGACCTCCGACAGCTCCTGCACGAGCGTGACGATCTCCTCCACGCTCTCGATGCGCGTGTTGCGCGAGTCGATCACGCCGGCCGCGAGCTCTTTCGGGAACGGCGAGCCCTTGATCGCGTTGAGATTCGGCCGCGCCGTCTGTGTGAAGTCGAGCCCGAGGATGTCCACGGGCAGGTCGAAGATCCGCGGATACACGCCGCCGTCGATCGACCCGAAGAACGTCGTGAACGCGCGCTTGGTGCGGCAGTGCTCGAAGATGTGCGCGATCGCATCGGCGCACATCCCCCAGTCCTGCTTGTGGCGCAGGATCAGCGGCTCGTCGATCTGGATGATCGGCGCACCCGCGGCCGACAGCGCGAACACCTCCTCGCGCAACGCGCGCGTGTAGTCCTGCAGAAGCTGTGTCTTGTTCGATGCCGGCGCCTGCGTCGAGTACGCGAGCGTGTACGGACCCGGGAGAATCACCTTGACCGGCACACTGGAGTGCGACGCCGCGAACTGGTAGTTCTTCACGAGCACCGGCTCCGTCCACTCGACGCGACCGTCCGCGACGGGCTGGCGGAAGTACGTATTCGTGTCCATGTACCGGAGGAGCCCGTTCAACGTGACGCCCGTGAGCCCGCGCGCGAAATACGTGATCGGGTCGGCCCAGCGAATCGCGCCGTCGGTGATCACGTGGACGCCGGCGGCGATCTGCTCGTGGATCGCCTCGATGGTGACGTCGTCCTCCACCTGCGCGAGCTGCTCGCGCGTGATCTCGCCTTTGTCGAACTGCGCGATGGCGTTGCGGAGGCGCGCCGGCTTGGGTCGGTCGAAGATCTTCGGATAGCTACCGTTGGATGCTGCGATCACTCGAATGAACTCCTCGAAGGAGGTGGGCGTGCGGGGCGAAGGCGTCCACAGCTTCACGCGCCGCGCGCGGGTTTGTGTGAGCTAGGAGTGCAGATACTTCCAGATCGGGGCGCTGGAGGTCAACCTACTCGCGTGCGGCGACGCCCGAGGGTGGCGCGCCGCGCGCGCAGGTGCACCGGATGCCACGCGCTATGGCGCGGCGCGCCGGACGCTCTGCGTGTGGGCGCGATGAGCGCACGGTACACGCGATCGCACGCGTGCGCGAAGGTGCGCGCCGTGTACAGCCGCCGCGCGGTCGTGCGGTTCAGTTCTCCCATGCGACGGCGGAGTTCCGCGTTCGCACACAGGCGCAGGAGCGCCTGCGCCAACCCAGCCACGTCGTGTGGTGCGACGAGCAGGCCGTTCGCGCCGTCGCGTACGACGTCGGGGATCCCGCCGACCTGCGTGGCCACCACGGGACACGCCGCGGCCATGGCCTCCAACACCACCAGGGGAACTCCTTCGCCATGGCTCGGGAGAACGAACACGTCCGCGTCGGCGTACTCCTGCGCGAGCGCGTCGCCCGTGCGCGGTCCGCAGAGCACGATGCGCGCGCTGTGCGGGTGCGCCGCATGCCGCCCGCGGATCATCTCGGCCTCGTCCGCCGAGAGCTCTCCACCGACCACGTGTGCGTCCACATCGGCGTCCGCATCCATCACGACGCGCAGCGCGTCGAGCAAGTCGAGGATGCCCTTGCTGCGCGTGAGCGGTCCCACGAAGAGCAGGCGCAGCCGTTCGTGCGGCGCCGTATGCGTGGCGTCGATCGCGTGCAGCAACTCCGGGTCGACCGGGTTGTAGACCACTGCCGTGCGACGGCCTAAGCCGAGTCCGTCGAAGAAGCGCTTCCATCCGGGGGAGAGGCACACGATCGTGTCGCCGCGGCGCATCGTCGCGCGCATGATGCGCCGCCACCACCGCGAGGCGAGGC
>CAZEPH010000218.1:0-5246 GCA_964514075.1 uncultured bacterium
AACGACGGTGGCAACTCGGAAGAAGCACCGTCGATCCCGGGTCTCCCCCGTGCTAACCACGATGACGGCTACAAGGGCGTGTTCATGCCGTACGAACTCGCCATGACGTACCGCCTGCTCGGCGCGAACCGCGTCACCCCGTACCTGCAGGCCGGTGGCGGCACGACGGTCTGGCGGAACTTCCTCGACGGTGTAAAGACCGCCGGCCGCACGGACTTCTCCGCGCACGGCGGCGCCGGTTTGCAGTTCGGTCTCGGCAGCAACGCACTCCTCGATCTCGGCGCCAAGTATCACTGGGTCGACATGGAGAACTCGCTCGACCTGGTGGGCGGCGGCGACCGCGCGAACTCCTGGTACGAACTCGGCGCCGCGGTCGGTCTCTTCACGAACCCGTTGCACGCGAAGGACACGGATGGCGATGGCGTGCCGGACGTGCGTGACAAGTGTCCGGACACCCCGCGCGGCGCGACGGTCGACGACCGTGGCTGCCCGAAGGACTCGGATGGCGATGGCGTGTACGACGGCATCGACCAGTGCCCCGACTCACCTGTGGGTTCCGTCGTGGATGCGCAGGGCTGCCCGAAGGACGCGGACGGCGACGGCGTTCCTGACGGTATCGATCAGTGCCCGAACACGGCGCGCGGCTGCATCGTGGACGCACAGGGTTGCCCGAAGGACTCCGACGGCGACGGTGTGTGCGACGGCGTCGACCAGTGCCCCGGAACGCCGAGCGGCTCGCAGGTGGACGACCGCGGGTGCGTGCAGGAGTCGAAGGTTCAGGAGCCGGCGGAAGAGGCCAACTGGCTCGAGCCGATTCACTTCAACTTCGACAAGTACGACATCCGGGCCTCCGAGGTGCCGATCATGCAGCGGAACCTCCAGACCCTGAAGGACAACCCGGACTGGAACGTGACGGTGTACGGTCACTGCGACTGGATCGACACGGACGAGTACAACGACTGGCTCGGAGGCAAGCGTGCGGAGTCGGCGAAGGCGTGGTTGGTGTCGAAGGGCATCGACGCGTCGCGCATCAGCACCGTGAGCAAGGGCAAGCGCGAGCCGAAGTCGGACAACACGACGCAAGAAGGTCGCGACGACAACCGTCGCTGCGAGTTCGAGGCGCACAAGTAGAGGCACGCGCCCCGAGGTGGAAACGAGGACGCCCCGCAGCCGCACCGGCTGCGGGGCGCTTCGTTGGTGCTCGAACTACCGCGAGCGCACGACGAGGTCGCGAGCGATGGCCGGTGGGATCGACCCGCACCCGAGAAGAGCGTCGTTGAAGGTCTCCTCGGACCGGTCGCGGCAGTCTTCCCGCAACTGCACGATCTGCTCGCGATACAAGAGCGCCGCGGCCGCGACGCCCGGCTCGTGGTAACACTGCCGCACTTCCGCCCACGCGGTCCGCGCGTCGACGCCTTCCGATTCGCGCAGGAACGCCACGGCCCGCTCCGCGGACCAGTCGCCCCGGTTGATGCGCACATCCACGACCGCGCGGCGTGAGATCTCGCGCAGGTCCGCCTTGTCGGTTGCGGCGAGCCAGCCCTCGGTGAAAGCCGCGCACGATTGCGCCTTGCGAACGGGGTCGATCACCTGTCCGGCGATCGTGAGTTGCAGGTGGCGGGCGGTTGCGGAGTCTCGCTCCTCCGCGGAGTAGTCCGGCGTGGCGTAGACGACGCTTCGCGTCACGGTGCGCAGCCGCTCGCGTGCGACGTTGTGCTCTCCCGGGTACGGTTGCTCGAACGGAGCGGGACCGACGAAGCCGTCGTCCGCACGCAACGGGTGTAAGAACGCGGGCATGTCCTGCACGGCGACATCTCCAATGCGCGCCGGGGACGTGACAGCGACCCGCGCGCTCTTCTTCGAACGACCGAACGGCAGAGCCGACGCCTCGACGATGCGGCGTGCACCGGAACCGGACGCGGCGGTCGCGAGAAGGCGCTCACCGAGCCGGACGAGGCTGTCCGACGTGCACGTCGCAAAGTACTGAGTGCGGAGCTTGCGCTCGTAGGTCGCGCGACCGAGGGTCGCGGGCGTGCCGGTGGAGGCCGCGCGCGCACGGAGTTCCGTCGACGCGGAGCGCATCGCGCGCGTCGCAGCGGCCAGGGCCGCGTCGTGCGAGGACGAACTCCGTCCCGCTTCTGCGGCGAGGTTGGGCAGTGTGAGTTCGAGGTAGTCCGCTCCACGCGCGAAGACGTCGGCCGCCGCATCGGCCAAACACGGCTGCGGACTCGCCACGTTGGCCCGCATCTCCGCGATCACGCGCGGGATCGCCCCGAGACGCTGAACGGCGGCGGCATAGCGTTCCGCCGCGGGCGCACCTTGCCGCAGGCGGAGGTAGTGGATGCCGTTCACACACTCCTCGGCGTACAGGGCCGGGTCGCGCTCCCAACGCCGCACGTCGGTCAGCTCCAACCGGCGCGCCGAGAGGTTCGAAAGGATCAACGCCCGGTCCGCTCGGTCGTCCGGCGTGAGAACGCTGGCGTCGACCCGCTTGATGACTCCGATGAACCCATCCAACTCCGCGACCTGCGCGGCGCGGCTTCGCGCTGAATACGAGGCGAGCTGACCGTCGAACCGGTGCACGCCGATCTCCGTCGCTCGAACCGGATCCTGCCGCCAGAGCGCGGCAAGCGCTTTCATAGACTGGCCGCGAACGCGCATCGTCTCCGCGCGATACTTCGACAGAGCGGCGTGTGCGGCGAGAGGAGTCAGCGACAGGCACACACCCAGCAATGTGCACACGAGTGGTGCGTGGCGAGGATGCGCCGGGCGATCGATCGTCGCGGGCATAGCGGTCTCCCAGAGAGTGATGCGCGGCCACGACGTGTCGCAGCCGACCGATACTGCTGGGCGATCGAGCCTGTGGGGTAGCGGCATCTCGCGCGGGTGGGCGAGGGCTCGTCGGGCCATCGGTCGTGTTATCGGCCCCGTGGGACGGGGAGTTCACCCTCCAATTGTGGCGCATCGGCGCGCGACGGAGCGACCAACTCCGCCACGAATGCGACGGGGACCATGCCCGCGTCGAGAAAGCGGTCGTGAAACGCTCGGAGGGAGTAATCGGTGCGGTGTGCGGCGCGATAGCGCGCGCGCATCTGGAGAATCTGCTCGCGGCCGACAAGTGCGGCGACGGCCCGGCCGGGCGTATGCGCATCCGCGACGACGGTTCGTCGAGCGGTCTCGAACGACTCACCGGTGGTGCGTGCGACGAATCGCGCAGCCTCATCGATCGTCCAGTCGCCCCGCTGGACGTGTACTTCGCCGGTCGCGCGTGCGGCGCGCCGCCGGCCGGCGGTCGCCAGCGCCCCGCGTGCGCCCGGTTCCGTTGCGAGGCCGCGCGCGAGCGCCAGGTCCTCGCAGTACGCCGCCCATCCCTCGACGCTCGTCAGCGCGTGTGTGGCTTTGCGCACGGGGTCGATCGATTGGGCGGCGATGCTCGCCTGGAGATGCGTGCCGGGGATGCAGTAGGTCAACGCGGCGGATGCCAGCGAGCCGCTCTGCACGGCGTCGAACCACCGGGCGCGATCCTCGTCGGGGAGAGACGAGGGGATGGGTGGAACGTACAGCGTGGCGGATGTCACGGCGCGCCATCGGTCGGCTGTCACGCCGTGTTCACCCGGATTGGGCTGGTCGAACGCGGCGACCGGCGCGAGATGCACGTCCGGCTCGAACGGCAGGAGACACGCGGGCGTCTCCGCGAGCACCACGTCTCCAATCCACCGCGGCACGGTCGCCGCGCGCGTGCTCGACGTGGTGGTCGCTGCAGCCTCTATCGCCGCACGATACGCCGCCAAGATGCTGCTCCGTCCGAACGATGCCGGCGCGCGCGGCGCGGCATCGATCCACCCGCCGTCGTCTCCGGGTGCGCGGATGTGTGCGTCGGCGAGGCGCAGAAGGCTGTCCGCGCTGCACTCCACGGCGAGAACGGTTCGGATGAACCGATCGAACGCATCGGGGCCCACGCCGGCGGATCGCGCATCGTGTGCGGCGCTCGCGCGCAGTCCGGTCCCCGCGGCCTGCAGAGCGGCAAGCGCCTCTTGTACTGCGGGCTGTGCGTCGCGCGCCGATTTCTTGCCCGCCTGCGTTGCGGCGTCCGCGACGGTCTGCGGCAGAATCGCGGCCACGGCGTCCAGTGCGTCGGCCGCCGCGGACGCCATCGCGGGATCGGGGTTCCGCAGGTTGGACTGCATCTCGCGGAGAACGCGCGGGATTTCCACGAGCCGCGCGCGGAGAGCGTCCCAGCGCTTCTTCGCCGGTGTGGCGTTGCGCGTCGTCAGCGAAAGAACGCCGCGCACGCATTCCTCCGCGTACACGAGTGGGTCGCGCTCCCAGACGCGCATGTCCGTGAGTTGCAGTTGCCGTTCGGTGAGTGCCGCCAGAATCGCAGCGCGATCGGTCCGATCGTCAGCCGTCAGGACGGCAGGATTGACCGCGCGTGCCTTTTCCATGAGCGCGGTGATCGTTGCAAGCTGGGCCGCGCGGGCGGCGGGCGTGAACGTGGCGAGCGTCGCGTCGTACCGGTGGACGCCTGCGGCCGTCGCGTGCACGGGTTGCTGGCGCCACAGTGCGTCGAGGGCCGCGATGGCGGTGCTGCGGACGCGCATCGTCTGGGCGCGATACTCGGTCATCGCCGACGGGTCCGCGGCTGCAGACGTGCGCACGAGTCCGGCGAGGAGCGCGGCGGCGCACGCGCTTCGTGTCCACGTCGAAACGGCGTGGGGCATCATCCACTCCTTGGATGAAACTCAGATGACGGCGCGCCTCACCGTGGATCCGGCGCGCCGCGGATCAGGCTCTGGGGACGTCCATGCGGCGGAGTGGACGAGGGTCGCGACGCGTGTATGCCACCAAATCGCGTGGGAATCAAGTCGAACGAGAGGTGGCGGACGGCGAGCGCGCCCCCGCAGCCATCTCGTATTCCCCCAACTTGCGATACAACGTGCTGAGCCCGATTCCCAGCATGCGCGCCGCGCGCCGCTTGTCGTGGTCGCACGCGGCGAGCGTCTCCTCGATCACGAGACGTTCGATGTCGTCGAGCGGCGTCCCGACGGGAATCGACAGCATGCCGGCGACGGGGGCCGCGCGCATGGACGACGGCAAATCCGTGACGTCCAGGGTACGCCGTTGGCCCGCGAGCACGACCATCCCCTCGATGCAGTTGCGGAGCTCGCGCACGTTCCCCGGCCACGGGAATGCGACGAGACGGTCCATCGCCGCACGCGTGACGCTCCGCACGTTCTTTTCATGCT
>CAZEPH010000219.1:0-5229 GCA_964514075.1 uncultured bacterium
CTCCACGTTGTTCACGACGGTCGGCTTGCCGTACAGGCCCTTGATCGCCGGGAACGGCGGCTTGATGCGCGGCTGGCCGCGCTTGCCTTCGAGTGATTCCAACAGCCCCGTCTCTTCGCCGCAAATGTACGCACCCGCCCCGCGGAAGAGGAGAATCTCGTGATCCCATCCGCTGCCGAGAATGTTCTTCCCGATGAGATTCGCCGCGCGCGCTTCGTCGATTGCAGCCTGCAGGATGCGCGCGCCGTCGAGCATCTCGCCGCGAATGTAGATGAACGACGTGCGGCACTTGAGTGCGTACGACGCGAGCAGCATCCCTTCCAGAATGCGGTGCGGAATCTTGTCGATGAGCAACTTGTCCTTGAACGTCCCCGGCTCGCTCTCGTCCGCGTTGTTCACGAGATACACGGTGTCCGCGTCCTTCGGAATGAACGACCACTTCATCCCCGTCGGAAAGCCGGCGCCGCCGCGGCCGCGCAAGCCGGAGGTCTTCACCTCCTCGGTGATCTTCGCCGGATCGACGCGGTCGCGCAGCGTCTGCGCGAGAGTGTTGTACCCGCCGACGGCGCGGTACCCCTCGAGCGTCTTCACACCCGGCTTGTCGATGTTCTCGGTAACGAGTGCGCGCAATCCCATGTGACGAGAGCGACCTCCTGTGCGGGTCAATGTGGCGGAGTCGGCGGGCACGATAGCAGGTCGGCACGGCCCGCTCAACGCAGACGATCGCAGTGCGGCAGCATGCAGAATGCCCGATGCCGCGCGACGACCTCCGTAGTATTCTGAGGGAGCAGCATGCTGCGCTGGCGTGTGTCGAGGACTCTGCATGCTCTCGCTGACGGCCGCGGCCGTAACGGTGCTTCTCACCGGCCCGGCACCGGGCACCCTCACGGGGACGATTCAGGACGACGCAACGGGCGAGCCGCTCGCCGGCGCGGTCGTGTCGGTTCCCGCCGCGCGTCGTGCCGCGTCGGCGGACAGCGCAGGGCGCTATGTGCTGCGTTTCATCGCACCGGGGCGACACACTCTCGACGTGCGCGCGCTGGGCCACGGGCGCCGCACGCTGGATGCGATCGTTCCCTCGAGCGGCACGATCGAGATCAACGTGGCGTTGCCCGCCGAACCCATCGGCGTCGCGGAGGTGCACGTGCGCGGTCCGTTCATGCGACGCTCACCCGCGCGCGACGCGAGCGTGAGTCTTGCGCATCACGGCCGTTCGATCGCCTCCATGTTCGACGACCCCCTTCTCTCCGAGCCCGACGTCCTCCACGCCCTCGAGGGCGGCGGGGTCACCGCACAGCCCGAGTCCCCGAGCGGACTCCACGTGAACGGCGGCGCCTCGGATCAAACGGCGTACGCGCTCGATGGCGTCCCCGTTTTCAGCCCGTATCACACGGCCGGCGTCTTCGGCGCGTGGAATCCCGACGCCCTCGATCGCATCGAACTCGCCGCTGATCACTCCGGCGACGCGCTCTCCGGAACGGTCAGCGCGATCACGCGCACGCCGGGCGAGGACGTGCGGGCGCGCGGCGCGCTCTCCACGACGCACGCGCGGCTCGCCGTCGATGGCCCGCTCGCGCAGACCGGCGCGGGCTTCCTCGTGAGCATCCGCTCGGGGTTTCCGGCGGTCTTTGCGCCGCGCGGCGAATCCACCTACGTGCACGGGTCGACGGGCGATTGGCTCGCGAAGCTGGAGGGCGGCGTTTTCGGCGGACATGCGCGCGTTCTCGCCGTCGGCGGCGAAGACGAGATGATCATCCCGTGGTCGATTCCGCGCGACCCACTCGGCGCGATCATTCTCGGGACGAACGTGGTGGAGTGGAGCAACCAGTCACTCGGCGCGGAGTGGACGAGCGCGCGCGGGCGCGTGCTCGTGTGGAATGCGCGCAGCGATGCGACCGCCGCGTGGCACTCGGACCCGTCGCTGGTGCACATGACATCCGCACGACGCAGCACCGGAGCGTTGCTCGTTGTCGAGCGCGGCGCCACGCGCACGCACACGACGCTCGGTCTGCGCGCGTCAGCGGATCGCACGCGCTACGCGGTCGACACGGAAACGCGCTGGCGCGCCGACGTCCCGTTGTTCACGACGGCGCTCTTCGGGGAGCACACACGCGCGTTCGGAGATCGCACGAGCGTCGCACTCGGCGCACGCGCGACCGACGCCGCTTCCCGCGTCCACATCGGCCCGCACGTCGGCGTGCGAGCGCAGCCGTCCAGGCGCCTCACGCTTGCGGCGAATTACGCACGGCACCATCAGACCGCACAGTCCGTGCGCAACACGGAGTCTGTTGCCGGCAACCTCTTTCCCGCGGACCTCTTCGTCAATGCCGCGACGATGGGCGTCCCGGTGGCGCGTAGCGATCACGCGCGCATCGAGGCGGAGTACCGCGCGTCCGAGCGATGGCGCCTCGCCGCGAGCGCATACGATCGAACATTCGACGGGCTGCTGCTCGTCGCACCGCGCGAGAGCTTGCCGTTCGCGACGCACGCGAGTGCGTTCACCACGGGACGCGGACGGGCGCGCGGTGCTTCCGTCGACGCCTCGTTCCGCGCGCACACCGTGGCGCTGACCGCACGCTACAGCGCGCAAGCCGTGCGATGGGACACGGATGCCGTCTCCTACACTCCCGCGCACGGCGCGGTGCATCACGCCGAGTGCGGGATCAGCGTGTTCCCGAGCACGACGTCGTCGATTCGCCTCGGCGTCGTCGGCGAATTCGGGCGTCGCGCCACGGCAGTCGCGGGGGGATTCGAGTGGGAGGCGTGCAACCTGCTCGATCGGGGCTGCGAGTTCGGAGGGGATCCGCGCAGCGCGCGCGATCTCGGCGGCCTCACGCTTCCGTCGTACACGCGCGTGGATTGCAGCGTCCGCAAGGCGTGGCGCGTCACGCGGAGCGGTGCGGAGCTGGCGGCCTTCGGCACGGCCACGAATATTCTCGGTCGCTCGAACATCCTCACGTACGTGCACGATTCAGCACAAGGACCGCTGCGCGGGATCGAGATGCGGCCGCGCGCGCCTTTAGTGGTCGGAGTGGATTGGCGCTACTAGGCGTGTGTCACAAATCTCGCGCGCGGCGTGTTCCTCCGCTGTATGAGCATTGCATGGGAGGGCGAGACGCTGTCTGATGCATCGCCGTCGTTCCGAGCGCGGTTCACCGCGCTGTTCGACGTGCACTTCCGTCGCCTCTACACCAGCGTGCACCGCATCTCCGGCGAATCCGATCTGGCGGCCGACATCGCGCAGGATGCGTTCATCCGCTTGTATCGGCGCGGAACGATGCCAGACGCCCCGGAGGCGTGGTTGATCAGCGTGGCGCTGAACCTCCTGCGCAACGCGAAGTCCACGCGGTCGCGTCGCCTGCGATTGCTCACACGCGAACACGTCGCGGACGATCCGTCGCCGTCGCTTTCGCTCGTGGAAGCGGCGGACGCGGAGGAGGCGCGCCGGCGCGTGCGCGCGACGATGGACCGCCTGCCGGAGCGAGATCGGCAACTGCTCGTGCTGCGCGCGGACGGCTACAGCTATCGCGACATCGCCGCGGCCCTGCAGGTGAACGAAGCCAGCGTGGGCGTGTTGCTCGCACGTGCGCGGCGCGCCTTCACCGCCCACTACAAGGACACGACCGATGCATCTGGATGACGACCACATTCAGCGCTTGATCGACGGCGAACTCGCGCCGGACGTCGCCGCACGTGCGCGCGCGCACTCGGAGACGTGCGCGGAGTGCGGCACGCTCGTGGCGAGCGCCGCGCGTGAGAGCGCGGAGATTGCATCGCTCTTGCACACGCTGGACGACGAGCCCCCGCAGGCGAGCGCGGATGCGATCGCGTGGCGTGCGCGCGAGGCATCCGCGCCGGACTGGCGCCGGCGCGCCGCGGGGATCGTCGTCGCACTCGCGCTCGCCGGCGGCGCGTATGCGTTTGTTGCGCCGGGTTCGCCTCTACGCACCTGGGTCGTGGCTCTTGTCGCGCCGCGTGCGCCCGAACAGGGCGCGCCTCCCGCGCCCGCGCCGCAGATGGAAAACGCGGGCATTGCGGTCGCCCCGGGTGCGAGCTTCGTCATTGCGATTCCGTCCGCGCGCGAGGGAGCACGGGCCGTGATCACGCTCACCGACGACGTCGCGTTGTCGATTCGCGCGCAGAGCGGCGCGGCCACGTTCACCTCGGCGACGGGACGCGCGATCGTGTCACTCCACGGACCGGCCGTGCTCGATGTGCGCATCCCGCGCACGGCTCCACGCGTGGAGATCGTGCTCGGGGGCCGGAGCGTGCTGCGCGCCGACGCAGGACGCGTGCTCGCACCGACGGCGGTGGAGGACGGCGGCGTCTATACGCTCTCACTTGCGCCCTAAGACCTGCGTGTCACAAAGAACGGTCGTCACGTGTTCCTTCCACATGCGCCGTGCGCGCACCTATCCTCACCAGGAGGTTCACCATGTGGAAGATCGCCTTGTTGGCCGCCGGATGCGCCATCGTCGCCACCGGAGCCATCGCAGCCCCCTCGGATAACCTCGCCCCGTTCGCCGCCAACGCGTGCGCGCAAACGACCACCGCCGCGTATCGCGCGTGCCTCAACGATGTGGAGGACGCGGCGTGGGTCATGCTCGGGAACTGCGCGAACATCTCCGACCCCGCCGAGCGAGCGGATTGCCTCGCCGAGCGGGATGCCGCGCGCGAGGAAGGACGCCTCCTCTGCTCGCAGCAGCAAGACGCGCGCGAGGACGTGTGCGATGCCCTCGGCTCCGCGCCGTACGATCCGGTTGTCGATCCGGCGAACTTCGTGTCGCCGGAGGACGCGTCGACCCATCCGAACCCCTACTTCCCGCTCGTGACGAACAGGCACTGGGTGTACTCGGAAGGTTCGCGGACGGTGGACGTTCGCGTTCTGCCGGACACGAAGGTGATTCAAGGCGTGACCTGCTCCGTCGTGCACGACGTCGTGACGGAGAACGGCGTGCCGATCGAGGACACGTTCGACTGGTACGCGCAGGACCGCGCCGGCAACGTGTGGTACTTCGGCGAGATCGCCGTGAACTACGAGGACGGGCAGATCATCGGCGTCGACGGATCGTGGACGGGCGGCGTCGACTTCGCCAAGCCCGGATACATCATGAAGGCCGCGCCGCGCGTCGGCGAAGTCTACCGGCAGGAATTCTCGCTCGCGAACGCCGAGGACTTGGGCGCCGTGACGAGCACCACAGGAACGGAGAGCGTGCCCGCGGCCTCGTG
>CAZEPH010000220.1:0-5221 GCA_964514075.1 uncultured bacterium
GTCCAATTACACTCGAACCTTAGCATTCGAGTAACACGACAACAGCGCCTTCGATCGCGGTTCTCAGGCAGCAGCAGTTTCACAACGGGGGGAGAACTCGCATGAGCGTGACACACGTACGACATTCCATTCTCGATCGCCATTATCAGCAGTACCTTCGCGACGAGCACGCGGCCACATTCATTAAGGCCGTGGCTCAGCGCTTCACGTTGGGCACGTTGCAACGGCTCTGCACGCACGGCTCGCACACGTCGATCCCGAGGCGGCGGCGCGCATCGCGCCGCGCGAGCGCGTGCGGATCGTGCGCGCGCTGGAGGTGCACGCGATCACCGGCCGGCCGATCACGGAGATGCAACGCGCCGCTCGGCGACCGGCGCCGGTGCGCGTGCGCGCCGTGTATCTCGAACGGTCGTCGGCCGACCTCGCGCGCCGCATCGAGCGCCGCACGCGCGCGATGATCGACGGCGGCCTGGAGGACGAAACGGCGCGCGTTCTCGACCGCTTTCCCGCCGCTCGCGCTCTCCTGGAGAAGACCGTCGGGTACGCGCAGGTTCTGCGCGCCACGTCCACGGAGCGGGAAGCGCTCGGACCGGCGATCGCACTCGCCACGCGCCAGTACGCTCGGCGCCAGCGCATTTGGTTTCAGAAGATGCCGTCGCTCGTGCGGCTCACCGTGCGGGCGGACGACACCGCCGAAGACGTCGCGGATCGGGTGCATCGCGCCTGGCGGGCGGAAGAGGCACTCGCGTGAGCGACGAACGCGGGTTGTTCCCCCTGCTCTTCGTGGGGCACGGCGCGCCGACGGTCGCGCTGCAGGACAACGCGTACACGCGCGCTCTCGGCTCGCTGCGCGACCGCATCCCGCGTCCCACGGCGTTCGTCGTCGTGTCCGCGCACTGGCAGGTCGGCGGACCTGTGCGCGTCACCGCGAGCGACGACCCCGGACTGCTCTACGACTTCTACGGGTTCCCGCCGGAACTCTACGCGCTCACGTACCCGTGCCCCGGACACGCCGCGCTTGCGCGGGACATCGTGTCGCTCCTCGCCGACGGCGGGCACGCCGCGGCGGCCGAACCGGTGCGCGGACTCGATCACGGCGTGTGGATTCCTCTGCGCATTGGTTGGCCCGACGCGGACGTGCCGGTCGTGCAGGTGTCGCTCCCGTTCGGCGCGACGCCCGATCATCTCCTCGATCTCGGCCTGGCGCTGGCGCCGCTCCGGATGCGCGGCGTGATGCTCGTGGGTTCCGGCAACATCGTGCACAACATGCGCACGCTCGTGTGGAGCGACCAGGACGCGCGCGCGGCCGAGTGGTCGGTGGCGTTCGACGAGTACGCACGTGACGCCGTGAGCGCGCACGACGTGGAGGCGCTCTGCGCGTACCGCGCGCGCGCGCCGCACGCCGATCTCGCAGTGCCGACGAGCGAACACTACGATCCGCTGCTCGTGCTCGCCGGGGCGATGGCGCCGAGCGACCGTCCCGAGGTGCTCTTCGAGGGTCACCACTTCGGGACGCTCGCGATGCGCACGTTCCTCCTGCGCGGCTAGGACGACTCGTGCCGCTCGGTGTGCGAGGTGCGCGGACGTATGATCCACGCGCTCGCCAGAAGGGCGAACCCAATGAGCATCGGGATCGTGGCGATGATCATCTTCTCCTTCTCGGATTCGAACGCGGCGATGGCGGCAGCGAGTGCCGCCGAGCCGAACACGGCCACCATGCCGAAGATCACGAGCACGCGCACGAGCGTGCGGGCGTCGTCGTCCGCGGTTCGCTCGCCGATCGTGGGGGGAGCGGGCAACCGGGTCGGATCGATCCCGCGCTCGATCGCGACGATTCGTTCGCGGTACGCGAGTTCGGCGAGGCGATGCCGGCTCAGGGTGCGCGTGATGCCCGCGGCGACGCCGCCGCCGATCGCGAGGACGGGGATCGAGATCAGGAACAGCGGAATGAAGACGTCTTCGGTCACGGGGTCCTCCTTGTGGGCGACGCGCGGCAGGTCGTGCCGCTCTCTGCATCGCTCGATGAGACGGCGGCGCCGCTCCTCGCGGTTTCAGCCACGCGGGTGAAACCGTACGCCGCGTGCGCGTCGTCCAAGCCGGCGATGCCGCCCTCCTCACTCGATCCATCCGACGATCACCTGGTCGCGTGCGCGCAGCGCGGGGACGAAGCCGCGTTCGCGGCTCTCGTCTTGCGCCACTACGCCGCGGCGTTCGCGGTCGCGCGGCGCATCCTGCGGGACACGGGCGCGGCGGAGGAAACGGCGCAGGATGCCTTCGTGCGCGCCTGGCGCGCTCTCGCACGCTTCCGCGGCGATGCACGCTTTGGGACGTGGCTCCACCGCATCGTCGCGCGGTGCGCGCTCGATCACGTGCGCGCTCGTGCGCGGCGTCCCGTGGAGGTGGCGGCGGATCTGGCCCACGTGGCCGCACCGACCGCGCACGACGAGCCGGAGGTGGACATGCTTCTTGCCGGTCTGACCGACGCACAGCGTTCGGTCGTGGTGCTCTACTACTTCGGCGATCGATCCGTCCGCGACATCGCGATCGCGCTCGATCTTCCCGAGAACACCGTGAAAACGCACCTGCATCGCGCGCGTGCATCGATGCGGCAGACGTGGCTGGACGAGCACGCCGTGGAGGTAACACGCGCATGACCTGCGCCGATGTGAACCGCTGGTTGGACGACGCGGCCGAGGCCGCGCCCTCGAGTGCCGTGTCCGCGCACCTGCGCGGATGCGCCGCGTGCAGCGACGCGGTGCGCGCGGAGATGCACGTGCGTGCCGCCTTGGAGAACGCCCCGGCCGAGTCGGCTGTGCGGGCCGCACGCGAGGTCATGCAGCGGATCGCCCGCGAGCGGCGCGCGAGAAGTCTGTGGCGCGAGGTACTGTTCGCCCCGGGTGTCGTGGCGGCCGGCGTATTCGCGGTCTCTTCAGCGTGGTGGGGGCCTCACGTCTGGAGGCTCCTCTCTCAGATCGCAACGCCGCAGGTACTTGAGGGATTCACCTTCTCCTTTGGATCACACAGCGCGTACGAGACCTGGGCACTGGTCTTGTCGCTGTGGCCGCTGGCCGTCGCCTTCGCCTATGCCATCGGGACGCTGGGTGGCGGCGCGCCGGGGGCGAGAAATTCGGGGGTCGCGCGGCCCGGCCGTTCCTGCTAGTCTGCGGCGCGTTCGCGGGACGACCCCAGGGCCACGACGGTCCCGACGAGGGTCAGGGAAACCCATCCCGCGGACGTGCACAGCCGGCGAAGTGATCCGCCGCCTCGCCGGAGGTCGCTGAAAAGGTATCCAGGAGGAGCGCCTCGATGTCACGACGTCTTGCACGTCTTGGTGTAGCCGCACTGTCTGTGTTCGCACTGGCCGGAACGGCCGTCGCGGGCGAGATGTACACGAAGGACAACTGGCCGAGCGAACTCGCGAAGCGCACGCTCGTTCTGCCGAAGGGGCTCTGCGAGATTTACGTTCCCCTCGACTTGGACGTGAGCTCCGGCGACTACGACAAGCCGATCTCTCTCGCGCCGGACATCTGGTACGGCGTCAACGACAAGCTGACGATCGGCCTCACGCACGAGAACGGCATCGTGCTCAAGAAGGAGTTCGAGGGGCAGAAGACCTACGACGACGTCGGCGTGATGGCGAAGCACTGCCTCGCGTTGGGCTCGTCGAGCGAACTCGCTCTCAACGTGGGTCTGGTCGCTATGCAGTTGAGCGACCCGATGTATCTGTCCGCGATCGCCGGCTTCGACGCGAAGTGGTGGAACCGCACCGGCACGGTGGCGCTGTGGGCCAACCCGGTCGTCTGCTTCGCCGTGAACAACCGCGACGAGGTCATGTTCGACCAGGAGTCGGACAGCTACACCGGCGGCAACGAGGACCTTCTCAAGGTCCCGGCGTCCGTGATCTTCCAAGCGACGCCGAAGCTCGCCGTGGGCATCGAGACGGGCATTTTCGGACCGCTCGACGGATTCGGCGACGACAATGACATCCCGGTCGGAGCCCTCTTGCTCCTGAACACGCACCAGAAGATGGATGTGGGCGCGCGGTTCGCGTTCGACGACCTCCTCGGCAAGGACCACACGACGGACTACCGGAGCCTGTTCCTCTTCGCCAACTTCCGCCCGTAGCGCGGGAGTCGCTATCCATTCGAACGGCCGCCCGCCGCACAGGGGGCGGCCGTTTCGCATCGCTTGACATGCCCTGCACCGCTCGCGCACGATGCGCCGCACGCTGAGCGGGCATAACTCAGTGGTAGAGTGTCAGCTTCCCAAGCTGAAGGTCGCGGGTTCGAATCCCGTTGCCCGCTCCATTCTTTTCCGCCTCGAACGCCCCGAATGCGGGCGATGTCGTGATGGACGTTCCGAGACCCCGGCCCTAGTCTGAACCCGTGAAGCAACACCCGATGATCGTGCGCGCCGTCGACGAACGCGGCGTCGGCTCCCGCATGGGGCTGGCGCCGGGCGACCGCGTGACGCACGTCGATGGCGCGCGCGTGACCGATCCGCTGGACTTCTCGTACCGCACGGCGGAGGAGAGCGGCGTCCTCACCGTCGTGCACACGGACGGCACGACGCGCGACGTGGAGTTCGTGCGGGCGTACGGCGAGGCGTTCGGCGTGTCGTTCGACGGCCTGCGCCCGCAGACGTGCGGCAACAAGTGCGTGTTCTGCTTCGTGGACCAGAACGCGCCGGACGCGCGCGCCACCGTGCGCATTCGCGACGAGGACTACCGCCTGTCGTTCCTCTACGGCAACTACATCACGATGACGAACCTCACGCGCGCGGATGTTGCGCGGATCATCGAGCAGCATCTCTCGCCGCTGTACATCTCCGTGCACGCGACCGATCCCGACGCACGCGAGCGATTGCTCGGCGGGCAGAAGCGCGCGCGCGAGCTGATGCCGATGATGCAGCGCTTCCTCGACGAGGGAATCGAGCTGCACACGCAAATCGTCCTGTGCCCGACGTGGAACGACGGCGACGTGCTGCGCCGCTCCATCGAGGACCTCGCGGCGCTGCACCCGGGCGTCGTCTCGCTGTCCGTCGTGCCGGTGGGGCTCACGCAATTCCGCGACGGCCTCCCGTTCATCCCCCCGGTCACGCGCGACGTCGCGCGCGCGGCGCGCGATCTCGTCGCGCCGTTTCAGGAGCGGTACCTCCGCGAGAAGGGCACGCGCTTCGTCTTTCTGAGCGACGAGTTCTACGTGCGTCTCGAAGAAGATCC
>CAZEPH010000221.1:0-5181 GCA_964514075.1 uncultured bacterium
GGGTCCCGGAGGTTGGTGAAGTACTTCACCAACACTCCGGTGCCGACGTACGCAAGGAAATAGCCCGCGCAGAGTTGGAGGAGCCGCTCGGTGCTTCCCTCCGCCGACGGTCGTGCGGGCGCGGACACTACCGCGTTGCCGCTCCGCTCATGGCGGTCCACAAGCGTCCGAACGCATCCTCCAAGGCGGGTCCCAGCTTCGCGGGTTCGTCCGTCTTCTCGGGCTCGTTGGGGAAGACGGAGTACGGTACGGCGACATCGCGCACGGGAATCGTCCCGTTCAAACCGGACGCAAGGCGGTGCCAGTCGTTCGTCTTGTAGTAGAAGTCCATTTTTTCGTCGGGCAGCGAGTGATAGAGGATGCTGTCCGCCATTTCGGGACGGAACCGCCGCCGGTTCTTGCGCACAGACTCCTCGTACGACACGTCGATGTACACGATCCCCGCGCGCTGCAGGATCTCATCGCACAGATAAGAGAACGCCTCTGCGAACCCGTTCTCCCCGCCGCGCGAGAACTCGATGATCGCCGTGGTCTTCTGCGTGTAATGCGGGTCGGCGGCGAGCTTCTTCCGAAACGCCAGGTTGATCCGCTCGATCAGGAAATTCCAGAAGAAGTGCTCTTTGAAGTAGTAGTCCGACGTCGTGTGCAAGCGCGGGAAGCCGTGCTTCTCGAAGATGTCGTCATCTTCGAAACGCTCCCAGAGAATCGGGAAGTCGTCGATCTCCTCGAATTCGCCGATGTGAAAGCGGCGCCGCCGTTCGTCCACGGGCGTCTTCTTCAAATAGTCGATGGTCTCGCTCTTTCCGGCCGCCGGCCGGCCGATGAGAATGATGGTCTCGAACGTCTCCTGCATGTTGGCCTCGCTCGTCAGGGGTCTGGTCACATCACGCGGGCAGCATAGCATGAGCGGCTCTGCTACAATGCCTCAATCCCCGCTCGCTCACGTGAATGGAGTCGTCCGCATGTTGCGTCGCGTCGTGCACCGCGTTCCCTCTCCGCTGGCCGTCGTTGCAACGGCTTTGTTGCTGGTCGTCACGAGTTGCGCGAGTTCGCGCGTCACCGTCACCGTCACGAATACAGGCAAGACCGCTGCGCCGCCGGTTCTCCTCACGAGCGACACCGCCCTCGCGGTCACGCTGTTGGAGACGACGGACTTTCACGGCGCGCTGCTCACGGGCGGCGCCGAGCGGTCGAGCAATCGCGCGTGGGGCGGGAGCGCCGTCATGGCTGCCTGGCAACGCAACGTCATCGGTCGCAACGCCGAGCGCACCTTCCTCCTCGACGGCGGGGACATGATGCAAGGCACGCCGATTTCGAACATGGTGCGCGGCCGCAGCGTGATCGATTACATGAACGCGCTCCGCTACGACGCGGCGGCTCTCGGGAATCACGAGTTCGACTGGGGCGTCGACACGCTCCGCGCGCGCATCGCGCAGGCGACGTTTCCCGTTCTTGCGTGCAACGTGTTCGAGCGGGCGACCGGTGCGCGCCCGACGTGGGTGAAGCCGTACACGATTCTGCGCCGCGGTAACGTCACCGTTGCGGTCATCGGCGCGGCCACGCCGGAGACGCCGCGCGTGACGATTCCGACGAACGTCGCACACCTCCGCTTCGACGACCCGATTCCACTCCTGCGGCCGATCGTCGCGGACGTCCGCAACAAGGGCGCGGACGTCGTGGTGGTGCTGGCGCACATCGGTGGCGAGGTGCGCGACGGTCAGGCGCGGGGCGAGATCATGGACATCGCGCGGGAGGTGCCGGACGTGGACGTGGTCTTCGGCGGACATACGCACACGTTCGTCTCCACCACGATCGGCGACGTTCCCGTGATGGTGGCCGGATCGAACAGCCGCGGGCTCGCGGAGGTGAACCTGGTGGTGAACCCGCGCACGCATCGCGCGCGTGTCGTGTCGCAGACGCTGCACAAGACCTACGTGGACAGCGTCACCGTCGCGCCGGGCGACCGCATCGCCGCGCTCGTGCAGCGCTACGACGCTCTCGTGGCCCCGATGATGAACCGCGTCGTCGGCACCGCACCTCAGGCCGTGCGCCGCGACACGCCAGCGATGGGCAACTTCGTCTCCGACGTGATGCGCGACGCGACGCGCGCGGACGTCGCGATCACGAACAGCGGCGGCCTCCGTGCGGACATCGAGGCGGGAGACGTCACTGTCGGGGACATCTTCGAGGTGTTGCCGTTCGACAACACGATCGTCTCGGTGCGCATGACCGGAGACGAAGTGCGTCAAGCGATCGAGCAGAACCCGTCCCGCGCGTTGTTTTCCGGAGTGCGCGCGCGCTACGACACGAGCCGTCCGGTCGGCGAGCGCGTCATCGGATTGGAGCGGTTCGACGGGCGGGCCGTCGCCCCCACCGAGAGCCTCACCGTGGTCACGAATGACTTCATGGCGCAGGGCGGCGACGGGTTCACCGCGTTCGCGGGGAAGTGGAAGCCGACCGGAGTCCTCATCCGTGATGCGGCGGTCGCCGCGGTGGAGGCGCTCACAGCCGCACAGCGCCCACTCACGCCCGACACCACCGATCGCATGCCTGGCAGACCCGGACGCGATGCGCGGTAAGCGCGCATCCATCCCCCTCCTTCTCCTCGCGCTCGTCGCTCCGCCGTACGCGCACGCACTCGCAAGCGCGGACCGTCACGATCGCGTCGTCCGCGCACTGGAACTGGACGCCGCGGGAGAACCGGAGCGCGCGGCGAAGCTGTTGCGCAGCGCTGCGTGGAAAGCCGGTGCCCAGGAGGATTCGCTCCGTCTCCTGCTCGCTCGCGTGCTCACGCACACGGGCACGATCGAAGGACGACGCGAGGCCGCGGAGATCTACCGCAAGGTGCTCTTCCGCCGTCCGGGGGATGCGGCGGTTCGCCGCGAACTGGCGCAACTCGAACGCCGCCGCCGGTACAATCTCAACGCCCGCGGGCAATACGAGCAGATCCTGCGGCGCAATCCCACCGACTACAACGCGGCGTACGAGATCGCCACGTGGTACGCCGCTCTCTGGACGCGCACATGGTCGGACGATCACCTGCATCGCGCCTATACATTCGCGCGGCGCGCCGCCGTCCCCGACACGGCGGAAGTGGCACGGCTTCTCAGCGGTGCACTTCTGCAGGAGATGGACTCACTCGAAACCGCGCGCGGGTTGCTCGCCCCCCTCGTCGCGCGCGGCTGCCGCGACCCACGCCTGCAACTCCTCCTCGCGTCCTGCATGCTGCGCGGCGGCGCGATGAGCGCCGCCGACACGCTCTTCCGCGATGCCATCGCCTGGCTCCCGCCCGGAGTCCGCGCGGTGTACGACGACGTCGCGTTTCTGAGCGACTCATCCGCCGTTCAGCGCGTGTACTCGACGCTCGCCGCACCCGACTCCGTCGCGCGTGAGGCCCTCTGGCGGGATGCCGACCCCACCGCCGCGACACCGCGCAACGAGCGCCGCCTCGAGCAGTGGGATCGGGTCCTCTGGAGTGATCTGCTCTTTTCGAACCCCGCCGACTCCGTGCGCGGATGGGACACCGACGGCGGCCGCGCGTGGATTCGGTACGGCCGACCGACACAGCGCGACTTCTTCATCGCCTCATCGGGGACGCCGTCGCACTGGGTCTGGACGTACCGCGACGAACCGCACACGCTGGCTCTCGTCTTCTACGACCAGATGTACAGCGGGCGATTCCACCTGCCGTGGGTGCCGGCGGTGTCCGGCGCGGAATCCGTGGATCAGGTGCTGCGCTACTACATGGGCGGGCGCCCGCAGCTCTTCGACGAAGGACCGCACACCACGTTCCCGCTCGTGGCGGACGGCGGCGTCATCTTCGCGGAGAGCGGTACGCCGTGGCTCGCTCTCGGAACAGGAGTGTCCTCCTCGATCGCACGATCGAAGGACGACACGCGCGCGGTGGGACCGTTCGTGCGCGACATCGCAGTCTACGACAAGCTGCGGCGGGAGATCGCGCACTACACCACGACGATCGGCCCCGCGAACCGGTGGCTCGGCCGGCGCGGCGTGTCCGCGCGCGCGGACAGCATCCCTCTTCCTCCCGGCCGCAGCATCGTCGCGATCACGATGCGCGACTCCGTCACCGGCGCACACGGGGACGCCGTCGTCGAGGTCGACGTGCCCGTTCGCAGGCCGGGCGCGCTGGCTCTGAGCGACGTCGTGCTCGGGTGGTGGGCGGGCCGCCGCAGCGCGACGCCCATTCCCGCACCCGACGACGCCGTCCTCTCACGACCCGACGGGTACGCGGTCATTCCCGATCCGATGGCGCGCGTGGCGGAGGACGACCGCCTCTTCGTGTACTTCGAGGTGTACCGTTCGCTCGCGGCCAAAGCGTCCGCCGACGTGACGATCACGTACACCATCGCGCCGGAGAGGACCAAGCGCCGGTTGTTCGGACGCAGCCCGTTCCTCACCATCTCGAACACGGTGCGCGAAGTCGTGCGCAAGCCCATCGATCCGCGTGTTCTCGAGATTGACGTCAGCAAGCTCGAGGAAGGGAAGTACTCTCTCACCCTGTCGGTGCACGACGAGCAGACGGGTCAAACGGCCGCGAGCACGACGCACTTCGAGAAGGTCTGGCTGGACGAGCCGGGTGATCCGTGGGAGTTGCGGCGGGAAAAATGAAGGCCGCGGCCGAGGCGCACACAGCCTCGACCGCAGCGCTGGGACGATGCCCGGCAACGAAGGAGTATGCCGAACCCGTCTCGGCGTCTTTGATGCGCCCGCAGGGTGAAACCGCACACACGAGCGGTCGCACCTCATCGATCAATGGAACAGTTTCGTGCCTGCCGTCCTCCAAGCTCACGAGTGCTACCTTCGGTGCTCTATCGCACTATTTTCCAGAGGGTTCGCCACGAGCGTCCCGCTTGACGCACTCTAGAATCGATGCTAGGTTGTCCGGCCGCTCGGAATTATCCGATGCGGTGTGAACAATTTCTGTATTTGGAGGCCACGATGGTCCGCAAGTCGCGATGGTTGCTGGCCGCCCTTGTTCCCTCTCTGGTTGCGGCCTTTGCGGTCGCTGCGTCCGCTCAGGACATGACGAACCGGCTCGGGATCATGGGTGGAGCGGGAATTTCGAATGCCTTGCCCGACAGCGAAGGTATTTCGACCTCTTCAGGTGTGATGTACGGCGGGCGGATCGTCTACGGCCTGAGCTCGCACTGGCTGATCAGT
>CAZEPH010000222.1:0-5172 GCA_964514075.1 uncultured bacterium
ATCGCGCTTCTCAGCGATGCGGCGATGCGGCGCACGAGAGGAGACGCGGCGCGGCGTGTCGCGGCGGCTCAGCGCGGTGTGGTGGATCGCGTGATCGACGCGTTGGAGAACGCGCACGCGTTTGGCGCGGTGTGAACGCGGACGGTCTGCGCACGCAGGCGGTGGTGCGCCGGTGGGGAAGCGACGTCCTTCACGGGGGGGGCGGCGGGTGGGGCGTGACACTGCGCTGGGCATTGCGTCCTGCGACTCTCATCACGCGCGCGTGCGCAGTCCCGCGCGTCGCCGCGCGTGACGACGGACAGGGCGTGGTCTCCGTGGGCGGTCTCACGATCGGCGGGGCGGGCAAGACGCCGCTCACGGCGGCGTGCGCGCGCATCCTGCTCGCGGACGTTCGCGTGGCGATCGTGACGCGCGGATACGCCACGCGCGTCGCACGCGCGGACGTGCAACGCGCGCGGTGCACGGATCCCGCGGAGCGCGTGGGGGACGAACCCCTCGCGCTCGCACGGGCCCTCGGTGACGCCGTGCACGTGATCGTCGCGCGAGATCGTGCGCGCGGCGTGCGCATCGCGCAGGCGATGGGCGCGCAGATCACTCTGTTGGACGACGGCTTTCAGACGTGGCGCTGCGCGCGAGACGTGGACGTCGTGGCACTCGATGCGTGGCGTCCGTTCGGAACGGGTGCCCTTCTCCCGAGCGGAACGTTGCGCGAGCCGGTCGAGGGGCTGCAGCGCGCGCACATCGTCGTTCTGACCCGCGTCGACGGTGCGCCGCGGGAGGCGCTGGATCGCACGCGTGCGGCGGTGCGACGATATGCACCGTCCGCCGTGTATGCAGAGACCGCGCACCGCACGGGAGTACTGTCTGGACCACGCGTCGAGGGTCAGCGCGTCTGGCTCGTGACGGGCGTGGCGCGATCGTCGTCGGTGGCCGACGGCGTCGCGGCGCTCGGTGCGCGCCTCGTCGGCCGAACCGAGGCACCGGATCATCACATGTTTGCGGAGCACGAGATCGCGTTCATCGCAGCACGTGTGCGCGCGGCGCGGGCGGACGTGGTCGTTCTCACGGACAAGGACGCAGCACGCATGGACGCGACGGCGCTCGGGCGATTCGGGTGCCCCGTGAGCGTCGTTGGCGTCGAGATCGAGTGGCGCGCCGGCTATGAGGACGTCCGCCATCTCCTGCTCGACACCGCGCGCGCACGCGTACCGCGTCCGGTATAGTGGCGCGCATGGATCGGCACTGCGATTTCCTCGTTCTCGGAAGCGGTCTGGCCGGGTTGACGTTCGCTCTTCGCGCGAGCGAGTTCGGCAGCGTGTTCGTGATCACGAAGCGCGCGGGCTGGGAGTCGAACACGAACTATGCGCAAGGCGGTATCGCGGCAGTGATGGGGCCGGACGATACGCCGGATGCGCACGTGGAGGACACGCTGCGCGCGGGCGCCGGGCTGTGTCGCCGCGACGTCGTCGAAACAGTGGTCCGCGGCGGTGCGCAGGCGATCGCCGACCTGCAGGCGTTCGGCGTCGAGTTCACGCGTGATGGCGCCGAGGACCGCTTGGCGCTCGGTCGCGAGGGCGGTCATTCGGCACGTCGCATCGTGCACGCGCAAGACGCGACGGGACAGGCGGTCGAAACCGCATTGCTGGAGGCCGTGACGCGCTCGCCGCACATCACCTTGTTCGAAAACCACGCGGCGATCGATCTCATCACGCGAAGTTCTCTCTCCGGTGCGCCGCGCGGATCGCGTGCCGACGACAGGTGCTGGGGGGCCTACGTACTGGACGAGCGGACGGGCGCGATCGATTCGTTCACTGCGCCCGTCACGTTTCTGGCCACGGGCGGCGCGGGCAAAGTGTACGTGTACACGACGAACCCGGACGTGGCGACGGGAGACGGGGTGGCGATGGCGTGGCGCGCGGGCGTGCGCGTCGCGAATCTCGAGTTCTTCCAGTTCCACCCGACGTGTTTGTATCACCCCGCCGCGAAGTCCTTCCTCATCACCGAAGCCGTGCGCGGCGAGGGCGGCGTGCTCACCACGATGGACGGCGCCTCCTTCATGGAGCGCTATCACGAGATGGCATCGCTCGCGCCGCGGGACGTCGTCGCGCGCGCCATCGACGAGGAAATGAAGCGTCGCGGCGATCCCTACGTGTACCTGGATGCCCGTGCGATCGGCGCGGACACGCTGCGACGCCGGTTCCCGATGATCCTGGATCGATGTGCCTCGTTCGGCATCGACGTCACGCGCGACCCGATTCCGGTGGTCCCCGCCGCGCACTACATGTGCGGTGGCGTGCGCGCGTCGGTCGACGGCCGCACCGAGTTGCCGGGCCTGCTGGCCGTCGGGGAGGTCGCGTGCACCGGACTGCACGGGGCGAATCGGCTTGCATCCAACTCGCTTCTCGAAGCGGTCGTTGGTGGACGTCTCGCCGTTCCCGTCGCGCGCGCGGCGCTGGCAGATGCCGGACCGGCGCCACCGGTGCCCGCGTGGAACGTCGGACGCGCTGCGGCGCCGCGCGAAGCCATCGGTCTGGAGCACGCCTGGAACGAGGTGCGCCAGGTGATGTGGGACTACGTCGGAATCGTGCGATCGATGGAGCGACTCGACGTGGCGTCGCGCAAGCTCGCCGTGGTGCGCGAGGAAATCGCGGGCTACTACTGGCGGTACACGATCACGACCGATCTCATCGAGCTGCGCAACATCGCCCTGGTCGCGGAGCTGATCGTGCGCTGCGCCCAGTGGCGGCGCGAGAGCCGCGGTCTACATTATCTGCTCGACGAACCGCTCCCGGACCCGCAGTTGGACGGCGTCGATACGCTCCTCACGCCGGTGGGGAGTCGCTTGGCGCGAGTCCGCGTGTGACCGTGTACATCCGTCTTCTCTCGTACCTCCGGCCGCACGCGCGGCGCGTCGCCGCAGCGCTGACGTGCGTGGTGCTGTTCGCCCTCACGAGCGGCGTCTCGATCGGGCTCGTGTCGCCGTTCATGCGCGTGTTGTTTTCGGGGCGCGCCGCGCCGGCACCGGTGCCCGTCGCCGCGCCCGCGAACGTGTGGGATGTCGCAGCACTGGTACGCCAGACACTCGAGCGCTTCGTCTACTCCGCTCCGGCGATCGTGTCGCTCGAACGGTTGTGCGTGGCGGTTCTCGTCGTGATGCTGCTGAAAGACGTCTTCAATTATGCGCAGGCGTATCTGCTCACGACGGTGGAGCAGCGCGTGATCCGCGACCTGCGGACGCACCTGTATGCGCACCTGCACGCGATGCCGCTGTCGTATTTCGACGAGCGTCGCAGCGGCGTGGAGATTTCGCGCATCACGAACGACGTCAACGCCGTGCGCGAGTCCATCACGGCCGGACTCTCGTACGGACTGAAGGACGCACTCCTGTTCCTCGTGTGCTTCGGGTGGGTGGTGTGGGTGTCGTGGCGCGTGGCCCTCGTGAGCGTGTGCGTTCTTCTTGTCACCGGACTGGCGCTGCGCCTGGTCTCGCGTCACGTACGGCGCGAAACCGCGCACGCACAGGAGGAGATGGGCGGTGTGACGGCGCGTCTCCAAGAGACGATCGCCGGAATGCGCGTCGTGAAGGCATTCGGGAGGGAGCAGCACGAGATCGCGCGCTTCCGCTCGCACGCGGACGCGTACTACCATGCGGCGGTGCGCGCGCGTCGGTGGAGCGCGCTGGGTCCGCCCCTAGCGGAATTCCTCGGCGCGATCGCCATCCTCGTCGTGCTGTGGTACGGCGGCCGCCAGGTCCTGACGACGCATCACCTGACGGCGGATCGCTTCTTCGTGTTTCTCACGGCGATGTTGGCCGTGATGATGCCCGTTCGCAGTTTGTCGAATGCGTACACGCAGGTGCAATCGGGGATCGCGGCAGCCGAGCGCATCTTCTCGCTGCTGGATCGGAAGCCGCCTCTGGTGCACGCCACGAACGGCGGGCGCACGCCAACGTTTCGCCGTTCGCTGCGCCTCGAGAACGTCACGTTCCGCTACGCGGGCGCAGACTCGCCGGACGTGCTGCGCGACGTGAGCGTGTGCTTCGAGTCCGGCCGGGCCTATGCGCTCGTCGGTCCCAGCGGAGGAGGGAAGTCGACGCTCGTGGATCTCCTCCCGCGTTTCTACGACCCCACGGCTGGCCGGGTGTTGCTCGACGACGTGGACCTGCGGGAAATGAACGTCTCCGCGCTACGCGGCCTCATGGGCATCGTGACACAGGAAACGATTCTCTTTCACGACACCGTGCGGAACAACATCGCATACGGTGCGCCGGGTGCGACGGAAGCGGAGGTACGGCGCGCGGCGCGCCTGGCCCATGCCGAGGAGTTCATCGAGAGACTCCCGCGCGGGTTCGACACGGTGATCGGAGATCGGGGATCGCGGCTGTCTGGGGGCGAGCGCCAGCGCATCGCGCTCGCGCGAGCGATTCTCCGCGATCCGCCGCTGCTCATCTTGGATGAAGCGACGTCGGCTCTGGATACGGAATCGGAGCTGCACGTGCAGGCAGCGATGCGCGAGACACTGCGCGGGCGCACGGCCGTGGTCATCGCACACCGCCTGTCCACGGTGCAAGATTGCGACGAGATCCTCGTCATGGATGCCGGACGCATCGTGGCGCGCGGGCGTCACGAGGAGTTGCTGGCGGTGGGCGGGTTGTACCACCGGCTCTATGAGGGACCGTTTCGAACGTGAGCCTGTCGAGCGTTCTGCTCGTTCGCACGAGTTCGCTGGGAGACGTCATTCTCGCGACGGCTGTGATCGAGGCCGCGCGTGCGCTCGGCAAGCCGCCGCGCGTGGACGTTCTCACGCGACGCGCGTACGCCGTGCTCTTCGACGACGATGCGCGCGTGCACACGACGTGGACGCTCGAGGAACACGCGAACGGCGGGGGACGCGCAGGTGCGGCCCGGTTCGGGACGAATCACCGCGGAATATGGTCCGATGTGCTCGACATGCACGCGGCGCTGCGTGGACGATGGATCGCGCGCGCCGCACGCGCTCGTTACCGGACGCCGCCGCACGATGGCTTCGAACGGCGACTCCTCGTCCGAAACGGCCGATGGGGATGGCCGGGTCGCCTGTTCCCGCGGGCGTCCGCGGAGCCCGCGTATCGACGCGGCGTTCGCGTTCTCGCCGATGCGCTGCCCGAGCACGTCCTCCAGAAAGCGCGCCCAC
>CAZEPH010000223.1:0-5160 GCA_964514075.1 uncultured bacterium
CCCCGCGCCGAACGGCGCGGGGTTTGTCTTGCTCGCGAGGACCCTGAGCGGAGGAGAGCATCCCCTCCCGCGCCGCTAGCGTCCCCCTTGCGTCTTCTGAATGATCTCGTCCGCCATGCTCCGCGGCATCGGCTCGTAGCGCGAGAACTGCATCGAGTACACCGCGCGCCCCTGCGTCAGCGACCGCACGCGTGTCGCGTACCCGAACATCTCGCCCAGCGGCACCGACGCTTCGATCACGCGCGCATCGGACCGCTGCAGCATGCCGCCGATGCGCCCGCGGCGTGACGTGAGGTCGCCGATCACATCGCCCATGTACTCGTCGGGCACGACAACCTCCACGTCCATGATCGGCTCGAGCAGAATCGCGCCGGCCTTGCGCACGGCATCCTTGAACCCGATCGATCCCGCCATCTTGAACGCGAGCTCGGACGAGTCCACCGCGTGGAACGAGCCGTCCGTCAGCTTCACGGTCACGTCCACCATGGGGTAGCCGGCGAGCACGCCAGACTCCATCGCCTCGACAATCCCGCGTTCGACGTGCGGGATGTACTCGCGCGGGATGGCGCCACCGACGATCTCGTTCAGGAACTTGAAGCCGCCGCCCGCGCCGCTCGGCTCGATGGTCAGAGACACGTCGCCGTACTGGCCATGACCACCCGTCTGCCGCACGAACTTGCCGCGCGCGTCCGCCGCCTTGGTGATCGTCTCTTTGTACGCGACCTGCGGCTTGCCGACGTTCGCCTGCACGCTGAACTCACGCATCATGCGGTCGACGAGGATCTCCAAGTGCAACTCGCCCATGCCGGAGATGAGCGTTTGCGCCGTCTCCTCGTCGGTGCGCACCTGGAACGTCGGGTCTTCCTCGGAGAGCTTTTGCAATGCGTTCGCGAGCTTCTCCTGGTCTGCCTTGGTCTTCGGTTCGATGGCGACCGCGATCACCGGCTCCGGGAAATGCATCGCCTCGAGGATGATCGGCTTCGTCTTCTCGCAGAGCGTGTCGCCGGTCAGCACCTTCTTCATGCCGACCGCCGCGGCGATGTCGCCCGCGTACACCTCGTCGATCTCCTCGCGCTTGTTCGCGTGCATTTGCACGAGACGTCCGATGCGCTCCACCACACCCTTGCGCGGGTTGAAGATCGATTGCCCCGTCTTCAAACGACCGGAGTACACGCGGAAGAACGTCAGCTTGCCGACGTACGGGTCCGTCATGATCTTGAACGCCAGCGCAGAGAGCGGTTCGTTTTCGTCCGGCCGGCGCGTTTCGTGTTCGAGCGTGTCCGGGTTTTCGCCGTTCACGTCGGGCATGTCGAGCGGCGACGGCAAGTAGTCCACCACCGCGTCGAGCAACGGCTGCACGCCCTTGTTCTTGAACGCGGAGCCCGCGAACACCGGCACGATCTTGCCCGCGAGCGTTCCCTTGCGCGCGGCGCGGCGGATCATCTCCTTGGTGATCTCTTTGCCTTCGAGGTACGCGTGCAACATCTCGTCGTCGTGTTCGGCGACCTTCTCGATCATGTCGTGGCGCGCCAGTTCGACGTCGTCCTGAATGTCGTGCGGCACGGGGCCTTCGACGAACGACTCGCCGCTCGGATCCGCTTCGTAGTTGAGGTAGTTCAACTCGATGAGATCAACAACACCGAGGAAGGTGTCGCCCGTCTTCACGGGGAACTGCATCGGCACGGGGTGCGCGCCGAGACGCTCGCTCATCATGTTCACGACGAACGAGAAGTCCGACCCGATGCGGTCCAACTTGTTGACGAACGCGATGCGCGGCACGCCGTACTTGTCGGCCTGACGCCACACCGTTTCCGATTGCGGCTCCACGCCGCCCACGCCGCAGAACACCGCCACCGCGCCGTCCAGCACGCGCAGCGACCGCTCCACCTCCACGGTGAAGTCCACGTGGCCGGGCGTGTCGATGATGTTGATGCGGTGCTCTTTCCACGACGCCGTCGTGGCGGCGGACGTGATGGTGATGCCGCGCTCGCGCTCTTGCTCCATCCAGTCCATCGTCGCGGCGCCTTCGTGCACCTCACCGATGCGGTGGATCTTGCCCGTGTAGTAGAGCACCCGTTCCGTGAGCGTGGTCTTACCGGCATCGATGTGCGCCATGATGCCGATGTTGCGGGTGCGCTGGAGGATCTTCTCGCGATCGCTCGCGGTCCTCGCCGCACCCGGCTGGGGCTCCATCACACTTGTGCCCGCCCCAGCTTCTTTCACTCCGCCCACAGTTCAGTGCTCCTCTCTACGGGATTACCAGCGATAGTGCGCGAAGGCCTTGTTCGCCTCCGCCATCTTATGGGTGTCTTCACGCTTCTTCACGGCGCCGCCTTCGCCCTTGGATGCAGCGAGCAGTTCACTCGCGAGCTTCTCGGCCATCGTGTGGTCCGCGGCGCGGCCCTTCGCGTACGTGATGAGCCAGCGAATCCCCAGCGCGCGGCGCCGCTCGGGGCGCACTTCCACCGGCACCTGGTACGTCGCACCACCCACACGGCGCGACTTCACCTCGATGGCCGGCTTCACGTTCGTGAGCGCGGTCTTGAGCACCGTCAGCCCGTCCTGCCCCGTCTTCTTCTCGATGATCGCGAGGCTGTCGTAGAAGATGCGCTCGGCGAGGCTCTTCTTGCCCGTGAGCATCAGCGAGTGGATGAAGCGCTGCGCGTCGGTGCTGTTGTACTTCACGTCCGGCTGCGTCGCTTCACGCGCAGCGTACTTTTTCCGCGGCATGGATCGTCTCCTTCGCTCTTAGCTCGCAGTCTTCTTGCGCTTCGTGCCGTACTTGGAGCGGCTCTGGTTGCGGCCATCGACGCCGCTGGCGTCCAGCGTGCCGCGCACGATGTGGTAGCGCACGCCCGGCAGGTCCTTCACACGCCCGCCGCGCACCAGCACGATCGAGTGTTCCTGCAGGTTGTGGCCTTCACCCGGGATGTAGCAGGTGACCTCGATCTTGTTGGTGAGGCGGACACGCGCCACCTTTCGCAGGGCCGAGTTCGGCTTCTTGGGCGTCGACGTGTACACGCGGGTGCACACGCCGCGCTTTTGCGGGCAATTGCGCAGCGCGGGCGACGCGGACTTCTTCTTGACCTCGCTCCGGCCCTTCCGAATGAGCTGGCTAATGGTCGGCACTCACGTCCTCCTGAAATCGCGTGAACGGCACGGAGCGTGACGACGGCGGATTAGACGACTGAAGGCTCACGGTTCGGCGGGAGCACGCAACTGGCCCCGCGACGCAACGACGGGTACAGCCGTTCAGAAGACCAACCCTGGCGTCCCGGCCCACCCGGATGGGCCCCTCACGCACAGGTTTTTCCCCGTCCCAACCACCTCCACACACCGGGCATTTGTAGGGATAGAGCGCCGAAAGTACCGGGCTCGAGCCGAGCCGGTCAAGCGCTTTCTTCTAGCGGCGATAGAGCGCTTTGATCCTCCCCCAGGTGGATGGGGCGACAGGGCTCGCGAGCAGCTCGGCGATCTTGGCATTGATGGCCGACGGGTTGAAGCGGTTTCCGTACAGGCCGGGGCTCCGGTACTGGATGATCCCGTTCTGGTCGATCACGAAGTAGAAGTCGCGGTCGGCGGCGAACTGCGTCGGGTGGGTTCCAATGTAGCTGCCTTGCTGCAGCAGCGGGTACGAGATGCCGGTCTGGGCCTGGAAGCCCTGCACCAGGGAGGTGCTCCCGTTCCAGATGTCGATGCCGCGCGCCACGAAGTTGTCGTTGCTCGAATGCGTGTCCGCAATCACCGATTGCGTCGCCGGACCGTTGGCGATGCACTCGCTTCAGCTATACCCGAAGAGGAAGACGAACACGACCTTCCCGAGGTCGCCCGTCGCGCTGTAAGTGAGCCCGTCGATACCTTGCAGCGCGTACTGCGGAACGGGGTCCCCGACTTGCCCCGCGGCCTGCGCGTCGCGCGCACCAATCCCCGCGACCGCCGCGGCCATTGCCGCCGCGGCGACCAGGCGCTTCCGTCCTGTCATGTGCGATCCCCTTCAGTCGTCGCCGTGCCGGCGGATGTACGCCACCAATTCTTGCGCGTATTCCTCGGGATCGTCCACCTCGACGTCTTCCAGGCCTTCCGTGACCGCGACGTCCTGCTCCCACGCCACCTGCAGCGCTTTCGCGTGCTCCTCGGGTGTGGCTTCGCCGCGTGCGAGGAGATCGTCGAGCGCACGCGACACCTCGGGGTAGCTCATTTGCGTTGCCATGTGATCGGCTCCCTTCCGAGAACGTCTCCGCTCTCACGCCGGATGATACCGCCGCCGCGTGCGGGTGCACAGGCAGCCAAGAGACGTACCCTGCGCGCGCAGATTCCGCGTTGACTTCATTCGCGCGCGGCGGATAATTGAACTTCGGTAGCTGATGCCGGAGCTTCGAAGCGGTCTCCGTCGGTCACCACAGATGGAGGCCGTTTTTCGTGACCCGTGAAGTCCATGCGGTCGAGGCGCACGGCATCGGTGCGGCAAAAGAAGGAGCACGAGAGTGGCTGAAGGTACCGTCAAGTGGTTCAACGACACCAAAGGCTTCGGGTTCATCTCGCAGCCCGGTGGAGAAGACATCTTTGTTCACCACACGGCGATCATGATGGACGGATTCCGGACTCTTCCCGAAGGCTCGCGCGTCGAGTTTGACGTGGTGCAAGGACCGAAGGGATTGCAGGCTGCGAACGTTCGCACGGCGTCGTAACGTTCGATCGAACCGTGCATCACCAACGAGGGCCGCTCTCCGGAGCGGCCCTCGTTGTGTTTGTGCTCGCGCGAGTGCTGCATGCCTGAACTGCCGGACGTGACCGTGTACGTCGAGCACATCGCGCGGCGCGTTGTCGGCGAGACGCTCGACGACGTGCGCGTGGGGAATCCGTTTGTGTTGCAGTCGGTGGAGCCGCCGCTTTCTGCTGTGCGCGGGCGGAGCGTGATTGGCGTTGAGCGCGTGGGGAAGCGCATCGCTCTTGCGCTCGACGGTGAGTTGTTTCTGCTCGTGCACTTGATGATTGCCGGGCGACTGCACTGGCATTCGCGTTTGACGAAGCTGCCGGGGCGGCGCGGGCTCGTTGCGTTTGATTTCTCGAACGGCACGATGATTCTCACCGAAGCGGGGACGAAGCGGCGCGCGACGCTGCACGTTGTGGCGGGCGCGACGGCGTTGCGCGTGCACGATC
>CAZEPH010000224.1:0-5143 GCA_964514075.1 uncultured bacterium
GCTACCGCATCGTCGATGCGGGGAGCGTCGAGGTCTACAACCAGACCGCGACGATTCCGTCGCTCGCCGCGCTCGCCACGACGGCCGTGACGTTCCCCAGCGCGACGATCGCGAGCGCCGGAACCTACACGATCTACGCGAAGGCGGAACTCCCGGGCGACGGTAACGCCGGCAACGACCAAATCACCGGATCGATCACCGCGTTCACGCCGCTGGCCGGCACGTACACGGTGGGTGTGGGCGGTGCGTACACGACGCTCACGGCCGCCGCGGCGGACATCAACACGAAGGGCGCGGGCGCGGCGGTCATCTTCTCGCTCACCGACGCGACGTACCCGAGCGAGACGTTCCCGATCACGATCAACGCGTTCCCGGGCGCGAGCCCGACGAACACGCTCACGATCTCGCCCGCAAGCGGCGTCACGGCCGCGATCAGCGGATCGTCGTCCAGCGCCATCATCAAGATGAACGGCGCGGACTACGTGACGATCGACGGGTCGAACAACGGCACCTCGTCTCGCGATCTCACGCTCGCCAACACGAACTCCGGCACCACGTCCGCGGTCGTGTGGGTGTCGAGCGCGAGCGCCGACGGCGCGTCGAACAACGTCGTGAAGAACTGCGTGATCACGGGGAACTCCTCGACCAGCACGTTCGGTGCGATCTTCAGCGGCGGCGCGATCGGCTCCACGGCGCCGCTGCGGCAAGGCCCCGCGCAGGGAGGACGCTCCGGCGACTTCGACTACAGCATCTTCGCGGCGAGCGCGCCGAACAACAACAACACGTACATGAACAACGCGATCACGAACGCGCAGAACGCGATCTACTCCGTGGGCGTGAACGCGGCGACCAAGAACAGCGGCACGGTGATCACGCAGAACGCGATCACGAGCGGCATCGGCAAGGCCGGCGTGCTCGTGCGCTTCGAAGACGGCGTGCAGGTGACGCGCAACACGGTCACCGGCGTGGCGTCCGCGCTCTCCGCCGTGGACGTGTTCGGCATCTCTCTCGGGCTGTCGAACGTGCTCACGTCCACGACGACCGGCGACGAGGTGACGAACGGCGTGGTCTCGCGCAACAGCATCGGCACGGTCGTACAGAGCGCGACGTACTCGGCGATGGGTATCGCCGTGGCCTCCGCCGCGACGGGCACGACGACGATCGACAACAACATGATCACCGGCGTGCAAGCCGACGGCACGTTCAGCGACTACACGGCTGCGATCTTCACGGGCGGCGGTGCGGCGACCACGCGCATCGTCTACAACTCCGTGTCGCTCAGCGGCAGCCGCGGCGGGAGCAGCGAGGGCAGCTATGCGCTCGCGATCGGCGGATCGAACCCGGCGGTGGAGGTGCGCGACAACATTCTCTCCAACGCGCAAACGTCCACGAGCACGGGTAGCACGTACGCGATCGGTCTCTCGTACGCCTCGCCGTACACGAACCTCGCGTCGAACACCAACGACCTCATCACGAGCGGCACGCAGGCGAAGTTCGCGCGCACGGGCGGCCTCTCGCCGTCCACGGGCACGGACCGCACGTCGCTCGCCGCGTGGCAGACGGAGACGGCGAACGACGCCGCGTCGCTCAGCGTGACGGCGCCGTTCCTGTCGTCCACCGATCTGCACCTGAACACGGCGACGCCGACGGCGCTCGAATCCGCGGGCGCACCGGTCAGCGGCGTCACGACGGACTTCGACGGCGACACGCGCAACGCCACCACGCCGGACATCGGAGCGGACGAGGGCACGTTTACGCCGCTCGCGTCGACGGACCTCGCGGCAACGGCGTTCATCGACCCGACGAACGGCGGGAGCAAGCAGGCGAACGTCGCGTTCTCCCCGCAGGCGTCGTTCACGAACGTGGGCACGAGCACGCTCATCAACGCTCCGGTGCGGTACCGCATTCTCGATAACACCAGCACCGAGGTGTACAACCAGACGGCCACCATCGCGTCGATCGCCGGCAACGGCGGCACCGCGACGGTCACGTTCCCGTCCGCCACGCTCACGACGGTCGGCACGTACACGATGTTCGCGACCGCGGAGGTGCCGGGCGACGCCAGCTCGGCCAACGACCAGATCAACGGCTCGTTCTCGGTGTTCGCTCCGCTCAACGGCACGTACACCGTCGGGACGGGGGGCGACTACGGAACGCTCACCGCGGCCGCGACCGCGCTCAACGCGGTCGGCGTGAGCGGCCCCGTGACGTTCGTGCTCACGGACGCGACGTACACGAGCGAAACGCTGCCGGTCACGATCAACGCGGTGCTCGGCGGCAGCGCGACGAACACTGTGACGATCAAGCCGGCGCCGAGCAACACGGCGACCATTGCGGGATCGTCCACGACGTCGATCATCAAGGTGAACGGCGCGGACTACGTGACGATCGACGGATCGAACAACGGGTCGTCGTCGCGCAACCTGACGATCGCGAACACGAGCACAAGTACGGCGTCCGCGGTCGTGTGGGTGTCCAGCCCGACGGCGTCCGACGGTGCGACGTTCAACACGGTGAAGAACTGCATCATCACCGGCAACGCCGCGACGACGACGCTCATGGGCATCTACTCCGGCGGCACGTCGATCAGCACGGTGGCGCCGGCGCACGGTCCGCTGGACGAACGCGCGCAGCGTGCGCTGAGCGCATCGGGCGGCGGGCAGGACATCGGCATCACCGCCGCGCTCGCGCCCAACTCGGACAACACGTACCAGAACAACCTGGTCTCGAAGGCGCAGTACGGCATCTTCCTGATCGGAACATCGACGACGTCGCTCGACGCCAACGCGATGATCGTCGGCAATACGCTCGGATCGTCCACGGCGGGCGACGGCTTCTCGCTCGGCGGCATTCAGGTGCGCTACCAGACGGGCGCCACGATCACGGTGAACGAGGTGCAGAACCTGACGTTCGGCGGATCATCCGGATCGAGCGTGTACGGCATCTTCCTGCAGGACACGAAGAACTCGGTCGTCACGCGGAACAACGTGCACGGTCTCTCGTACACGGGAACGTCCACCGGCAAGATCTGGGCGATCGAGCAGGAGACGGCCACGTTCACGACGAGCGGCAACCCGACGGCGAACCTGTACGCGAACAACTGGGTGGCCGACATCACGTCGACGAGCGTGAGCGGGTTCTGGTCGATGGCCGGTCTCAACATCGACTCGGGATACGGGGACGGCGTGTACTACAACTCCGTCTCGCTCACGGGTGCGTTGAGCGGCGCGACATCGGCGCCGGCGACGGCATTCGCGGCGGGCACGGACTGGAACGCCGATGTCCCGGCCAACGTGGACGTGCGCAACAACATCTTCTCGATGACGGGATCGGCCACCGTGGCGACGCCGATGTTCGCGACGTACACGTACGGGACGACCTACCCCGGCGCGAGCAACTACAACGACCTGCGCACCGCGGTCACGGGTTCGGCGGTTGGATACGTCGGTCACGCGGGCGGTGACATCTCGCTCGGGACGAACTACGCGACGCTTGCCGCGTGGCAGACGGGCGTGTCGCAGGATGCGAACTCGCAGAGCGTGGCGGCGCCGTTCGTCTCGACGACCGACCTGCACCTGCAGCTCAACTCCGGCACGACGCTCGACAACGCCGGCACGCCGGTCGCGGCCGTGACGGTGGACTACGACAACCAAACGCGCAGCGTGACGACGCCGGACATCGGCGCGGATGAAGGCACCTTCGCCGTCAACCAGCCACCGATCATCGTGGCGCACGCGGACACGTCGATCGCCGAAGCGGTGGTCACACCGGTGCACTTGATGGCGGGCGACCCCGAAGGCGGCCTCGTCACGTGGTCGCTGCGTGCGCCGGCGCCGCCGTGGGCCAGCTTCACGACGACGACGGGCAACAGCACGTTCCTCGTGTTCCGTCCGGGCTTCGCCTCCGCGGAATCGCTCGGAACCGCGGGCGTGGGCATGGACAGCATCAACGTGATCGCCACCGACCCGCAGTCGAACGCGTCCACGATGACGTTCATCCTGACGGTGACGGACACGAACCGTCCGCCGCAGCTCGCCGCGATCAGCAACAAGACTGTGGCGGAGGGCGCTCTGCTCACGTTCACGGCGACCGCGACGGACGCGGACTTGGTGGAGGGCGACGCGCTCACGTGGGTGCTCACCAACGCGCCCGCGGGAGCAACGATCAACCCGAGCACGGGCGTGTTCTCGTGGACGCCGGACTTCGACGCGTTCGAACGCGTGCCGGCCGGCGGGTACGGCGGACTCACCGTCACGGTGAACGACGCACGTGGCGGCAGCGCGCAGCGCACGTTCAATGTCATCGTCTCGAACACGAACCGCTCGCCGGTCGTGAACGCGATCAGCAACCAAACGGTCGCCGAAGGCGCGCTGCTCACGCTCACCGCAACAGGCAGCGATCCCGACTCGACGGACTCGATCGCGTCGTGGTCGCTCTCCGGCGATGCGCCGGGTGCAACGATCGGATCGGGCACAGGCGTGTTCTCGTGGACGCCGGACTTCACCGCGGCGGAAACGAACGGCGGTCTGTACACGGAGACAGTGACGGCGCACGACACGCACGGCGGAACGGGCAGTACCGTGTTCCAGATCACCGTGACCAACGCGAACCGCTCGCCGGTCGTGAACGCGGTCCCCGATACGACGATCGCGGAGGACCAAGCGCTCACGATCACACCGAGCGGCACCGACCCGGACGGCGAAACGCTCACGTGGTCCGGGAGCAGCTTGCCGAGCGGGTCGAGCGTGAACCCGACGACCGGTGTGTTCACGTGGACGCCGACGTTCGCGCAGTCCGGCACGTATGCGGGCGTGACCATCACCGCGACCGACCCGCAGGGCAGCCCGGGGAGCGCGAGCTTCACAATCACCGTCACCAACGTGAACCGCACGCCGTCGATCAACGCGGTCAACGACACGACGGTGCAGGTGAACGTGCTGCTCTCCATCGCGCACACGGCCACCGATCCGGACGGCGAAACGCTCACGTACAGTGGCATGAACCTCCCGAGCGGCGCCGCGGTGAATCCGACAACGGGTGAGTTCACCTGGACGCCCACGCTCGCACAGGTCGGCACGTTCGCGGACATCATCGTGAAGGCGACCGATCCCGCGTTCGTCGCCCATTTTCACCTTGGCGACGA
>CAZEPH010000225.1:0-5140 GCA_964514075.1 uncultured bacterium
GTCCCATCCATGGAAGAGGAAGGCGACGAGATGTTGATCCTGACGCGCAAACTGGGTGAGAGCGTCATCCTCGGAGATCACCTCATTCGCATCACCGTCACCGAGATCAAGGGCCGGCAGGTGAAGTTGGCCATCGATGCTCCCCGGGAGATCGTGGTGTGTCGCGAGGAGATCTTCGACAAGTTCATGAAGAAGCGGCAAAGCTCAGCCGGCTGATGCGGTTCTGGCGGCGGCCGCGCGTCGCATGCACCGCCCTCGCTCTTGGACTCACCCTCCCTGCGGTCGCCCACGCGGGCGAACAACCGGTGCGGTATTCCAGCGCGCACATTCGCGTCATCGCCGTGTGCCCCGGGGTCGCAATTCACGGGCTCGGCCATCTGGCGGCAGGCGATCCGGATACCGCGCGCTGGTTATTCATCGCCGAGACGGCCGGATACGCCGCCATGTTCACCGCGGGCTCGCGCGGCCGGCGCGGTTTGGATCGCAGCACGCCGCGTGCGATCGCCTTTGGGACGGGCGCCGCCCTATTCGTTGGATCCTGGGTGTACGACATCCTCGCCGCACCCTCGGCGCCGAGGGTCGGCACGCACGTGGATCTCTCCGCGGATGTCGACCCCGCCGGACGCGCGGTTGCGCGAGCGGGCCTCCGCGTCCCGCTGCGCTTCTAGCGGACGCGTCTCTGCGGTATGGTGCGCGCCGCACGCGTTGCACGACCGGAGAGCGGGAGGGGAGATGGACGACAAGACGCCAGCGAAGTCGCCGCGCGAGTCGGCAGTGGAGATCAACTTGATCGCGCTGCCGTACGACGCAAACCCGCGCGGGTTCGTTCTCGGCGGACATGTGATGCACCAAATCGACCTGGCCGCCGCGATGTGCGCGGTGAAGCACTCGCGCCGGGAGGTCGTAACCGCCTCGATGGACGACCTGCACTTCCATCACCCGATTCGCATCGGGGACTTCATCACCCTGCAAGCGCGCCTCACGTTCGTCGGGCGCACCTCGATGGAGATCGAGGTGCGCGTGCTGGCAGAGACGCCGCTCACGGGAGATCGTACGGTCACGACGACCGCCTACATCACGTTCGTCGCACTCGACGGCCGGGGCACGCCGACGCCCGTCCCGCCGCTGCTCTTAGAGACGGAAGCGGACCACGAACATTGGCGGCGCGCGGACGCGCGCCGCGCCGACCGGTTGAAGCGCGTCGAACAACGCCGCGTCGACGACACGCGCGACTGGGCGTGAGCGCGCGGCGCGCGTGGTACCGTTCCCTCTTCGAGGGTGCGTGGTACCGCTTCGACGCGGCCGGACACGAGGACACGGATGCGGAAGCGCGCGCCGTCGCGGAGTTGGCGCGCGTGCCGCCCGGCGGGTCGATCCTGGACGTCCCCTGCGGATGGGGACGCATTACGATGCCCCTCGCGCGCGCCGGGCATTGCGTCACGGGCGTCGATCTCTCGCCGCGGCTCACGTCGATCGCACAGCGCGCCGCACGCGCGAGCGGTTTGCCGGTGCGCATCCAGCGCGGCGACATGCGTCGCCTGCGATTTCGCTCGGAGTTCGACGCCGCGATCTCCCTGTACTCGTCGTTCGGCTTCTTCGAAACGGAGGCCGACGATCGCGCCGTGCTCGCGGGTATGGCGCGCGCCGTGCGCCCCGGCGGCGTCGTGGTGCTCGAAGGCCTCGCGCGCGACGCGCTCGCGCGCGACTGGAAGCCCGCGTGGTTCGTGCATCGTGAGGGCATGCGTGTGCTCGAAGAGCGATCGTTCGATCATCGTCGCGCGCGCATCACGTCGCGATGGGAGTTTCAGCGCGCCGATGCGCGTGGTCGCTACATGACGAGCGAAACGCACACGCTCACGCTGCGCCTCTACGCGCCGAATGAACTCTGTGCGATGGCGGAGAGCGTGGGCCTTCGCGTCACGCATCTCGCGGGCGAGTACACCGGCGCGCCGTACGATTTCGCGAGCGAACGATTGATCGTGATCGCACAGCGTGCATCGCGCGTCCGTGCGTCGTCTTGACAGCAGAGTGTCGCTTCCCTAGAGTGCCGCGCGATCATGCTCGCCAGCTACTTACCGGTCCTCATCATGCTCGTCGTGGCGCTGGGCGTTGCGGGCTTGCTGCTCGCAGTGTCCTGGTACGTCGGCTCTCGTCGCCCGTCGCGCAGCAAACTGTCTCCCTTCGAGTGCGGCGTTCCCGCGGTCGGGAGCGCGCGCGACCGTTTCTCGGTGAAGTTCTACTTGATCGCCATGGTCTTCATCGTGTTCGACATCGAGACGGTGTTCTTCTATCCGTGGGCTGTGGAGTTCGACAAGCTCGGTGTCTTCGGACTCGTGGAGATGGCGATCTTCGTCGGCATCTTGTTCACCGCGTACGTGTACCTCTGGCGCCGGGGCGTGTTCGAGTGGGAGTGAACGCACAGACGAGCAGCCTGTCCGGCGCCGCGCGCGACGCCATTCTCGAACTCAAGGGCCGCTACCCGTCGCAGCGGTCCGCGCTGATACCCGCGTTGATGCGCGCCCAGGAAGATGCGGGCTACCTCTCCGCCGCGGTCATGGAAGAAGTCGGCCAACTCTTGGACGTCACGCCGGCGGAGGTCGCGGCGGTAGCGTCGTTCTACACGCTGCTCCACACGCGTCCGGTCGGGACACACGTCGTGCAAGTGTGCACGAACATCGCCTGCCATCTGCGCGGGGCGCGGCCGCTCCTACAGCACACGCTCGATGCGCTCGGCATCCCGCTCGGCGGAACGACCGCGGACGGCCTGTTCACCGTGGAGAAGGTGGAGTGCATCGCGGCCTGCGGCGGCGCGCCGGCCGTGCAGGTGGATCTCGCCTACCATGAGGACATGACGCCGGCGAAGATCGACGCGCTCATCGCGGACCTGCGCGCAAGGGCGGCCGGACGTGCTTGAGATCGCGATCATTACGCTGATCAAAGCCGGATTACTCGTCTTCGTCCTTCTCACCGCCTTCGCGTACATCACCTATATCGAACGTCGCGTGCTCGCGTGGGCGCAGTTGCGCGTCGGGCCCAACCGCGTGGGTCCCTTCGGTCTGCTGCAGCCTCTCGCCGACGGCGTGAAGATCGCGTTCAAGGAAGACCTCGTCCCGCTCGAAGCGGACAAGGTGCTGTACACGATCGCCCCGGCGATTACATTCGTCGTGGCGCTCTTGGCATTCGCGGTGATTCCCTTCGGCACGCACGTCGACATCAGCCGGTGGCGCATCGATTTCCACATCGCGGACGTAAACGTCGGCGTGCTCTACCTGCTCGCGATCAGTTCGCTCGGCGTGTACGGTATCACGCTCGCGGGGTGGTCCAGCAACAACAAGTACTCGATGCTCGGCGGCATTCGCTCCTCGGCGCAGATGCTGTCGTACGAGTTGCCGCTCGGCCTCAGCGTCGTGAGCGTGCTGCTCTTGTCGGGGTCGCTGCGCCTCGGCGACATCGTCGACGCGCAGAAGTCCGTGTGGTTCGCCGCGGTGCAGCCCGTGAGCTTCCTCTTGTTCCTGACGTGCGGTTTGGCGGAGATCAACCGTGCGCCGTTCGATCTGCCCGAAGCGGAGTCGGAACTCGTCGCCGGGTTCCACACCGAGTACGCGAGCATGAAGTTCGCGATGTTCTTCATGGCGGAGTACATCAACATGCTGACGGTGTGCGCGCTCGCCACGACGATGTTCCTCGGTGGCTGGCGCGGTCCGGCACCGGACTTTCTCCCGTGGCTGTGGCCGATTCTCTGGTTCACGGCGAAGGTGTGCGCGCTCGTGTTCGTGTTCATGTGGATCCGCGCGACGTGGCATCGCTTCCGATACGACAAGCTCATGAAGTTCGGGTGGAAGTTCCTGCTGCCGCTCGCACTCGTCAACGTCATGGTGACGGCGATCGTGAAGGGAGTTCTCGCGAAGTGACGGGCTCCATGTTCGTGTTCCTTTTCGCGAGCGTCATCGCGGTCGGCTCGGCGTTCGCCGTCGTGTCCAGCCGGAACGCCGTCTACAGCGTGATCTTCCTCGTGTTGAACTTCTTCGCGACCGCGGTCGTGTTCCTGACGCTGGGCGCGGAGTTTCTCGCGGCCGTGCAGATCCTCGTCTACACGGGCGCTATCATGGTGCTCTTCCTCTTCGTGGTGATGCTGCTCAACCTGCGGCGCGTGGAACAGTGGCGCGGCGGGTTCTTCGCGATGCTCGGATATGCGCTCGCGGTGGGCGTCGGCTTCGAGTTCGTGTGGATGCTCGCGCGCCGCCTGCGCTCCTCCACGCAGGTGATGGATGCGCCGGAGGTCGGCAGCATCCAGGTCGTCGGGCGCTTGCTCTACACGAAGTATGTATTCCTCTTCGAGGCGACCTCCGTGCTCTTGTTCATCGCCGTGATCGGCGGCGTCGTGCTCGCGAAGCAGGTGCAGGCCGTTCGGCGCAGAGGAGACGCATGATGCCGCAGCTCACCGACTACCTGGTGCTGAGCGGGGTGCTGTTCGCCATCGGCGTGCTCGGCGTGCTCGCGCGGCGCAACGCCATCGTGGTGTTGATGGCGATCGAACTGATGCTCAACGCGGCGAACATCGCGCTGATCGCGATCGGCCGGTTCCTGCACAACTTCGACGGTCAGGTGGCGGTCGTGCTCGTGCTCGTCGTCGCAGCGGCCGAAGCCACCGTCGGCCTGGCCATCATCATCTCGGTGTTCCGCGCACTGGAGCACGTCGACGTGGACCGCACCACCATCATGAAGGGATAGGACGTGCCCACGGCGTTCCCCCCGTTCTGGATGATTCCGCTGCTCCCGTTCGCGGGCGCACTCGTGCTCGGCTTGCTGAACCGCCGCGTGCCGAAGCCGCTCGTCGGCGTGATCGCGTGCGGCAGCGTGCTCGCGTCGTTCGCGATCACGCTCGCGTCGTTCGCCGCGCTGCTTCGGCTCGCGCCCGACGCGCGCGGCGTGGAGCACACGCTCTTCCCGTGGATCGTCTCCGGGGACTTCCACGCCCCGTTCGCGTTTCGCTTCGACCAGCTCTCCGCGGTGATGACGCTCGTCGTAACGGGCGTGGGATTCCTCATTCACGTGTACTCGGTCGGGTACATGGCGCACGACGCGGGATACCAGCGGTACTTCACCTACCTGAACCTGTTCACCGGCTCGATGCTCATTC
>CAZEPH010000226.1:0-5136 GCA_964514075.1 uncultured bacterium
CCACTCGGACATCTCTCCGCCGCGTCGGTGGAAAAAAGTGGCGGAGAGGCAGGGATTCGAACCCTGGAGGGACTTGCGCCCCTAACGGTTTTCGAGACCGCCCGATTCAACCGCTCTCGCACCTCTCCGCGCAAACTCAGGCAAGGCAGGCCGAGCAACTTACCATCCCTCCAGTGGGCGTCGCAAGCGCGCGAATACTCGCGCTGACGTGCGGCTTCCCGCGCAGGTGTGCGCTCTTCGTGTGCGTGATCCCGCCCGCTCCGCGCCGCGTCTCGCTCGCAGTCCGTCGTGGCATTCGTCTTGCCCTCTCCTGCTCTGCCCCGCACGACCCGCGCCGACCGCCACACTGGAAGTGACTGCAGTCGGAGGCCTCGCCATCATGAACAGGAACGTCATCCTCGTCGTTGTCGGCGTACTTGCCGTCGTCATCGCATCATCTGTCATCGCACACACGAACTACCTGGGCTACTCGAATGCGCCGGGATCGAGAGGATCCTGCGCGACGTCGTGTCACGGCACCGGCGGTGGCACCCTTCAGGTGACCGGCTTCCCGTCGACGTACGTCCCCACCCAGGCGTACACGATCACGGTCTCACGAGGCACCGGGAGTTCGATTAAGAACTTCAACGCGAGCTGTCGCGTCGCCGGCGGATCCACACCGGCTGGAACGCTCGCGGCCGGAACAGGAACCGCGACATACAACGTAACGGGCGAGACAAACGGCGTGCACCTCACCACGGCGGATCAAGACATGGCGACGTTCTCGTGGACGGCGCCCGCCGTGGGCACAGGTGACGTGACGCTCTACGTCGCCGGACACCAAGGCAACGTGAGCGGCGCCAACACGGAGATCGCGCTCACCGCGACGGAGCAGGTGACGGGAATCGCCGATGTGCGACCCGGCCGCGGCTACGCGCTCGAACAGAACTACCCGAACCCCTTCACCGACAGAACGCAGATCGACCTGACGGTGCCGCACGCCACACCGGTCCTTCTCGAAGTTTACGATGCGGCCGGCGCGCGCATTCTCTCGCGCGAGTCATTCCAGGAGCAGGGCACGTCTACCCTCGCGTGGGATGGATCGGTGTGCCCGGCCGGCGTCTACTACTACCGGGTGCGCGCCGGTGCATTCGAGGCGACGCGCCGTATGACGCTCGCGAAGTAGAACCGCGGCGCGGCGCCGGATCACATCGTCCGGCGCCGCGTCGTTGGTCTTATCGCAGGTGAACGAAGCGGTGCGTCGCGATCCCGCTCGCGGTGACGACGTGCAGGAAGTAGACGCCGGGGTTTGCGTCCGCTGCGTTCCACGCGAGGCGATGGTCGCCCGCGGCGTGTCGTTCATCGGCCAGTGTCGCGACAACGCGTCCCGACGCATCGATCACCACTGCGCGCACGTGCTCTTCACGCGGCAGGCGCAGCATCACGGCCGTGTGGTCGCGCACGGGGTTCGGACGCGGCGCATCCACACCGAAGACGACAGGACGCGGCACGTCATCGACACCGACGATCTGCGTGCCCACGGTGAACATGCTCACGTTCGGCGCGCTGACTTGTCCGCCGCCGCGATCGTCCGTCGCGATCACCGACCAGTAGAGCACGGTCCCGTTCGGATGCGAGTGGTAGTAGTGATACAAGACACCTGTGATCCCCGATTGATCCACGATTGGGCTCGACAGATCCTGTGAGTCGTCGAGGATGAATCGGTACGTCACGGGATCGCCGTTCGGGTCCACGGCCGCTTGCCACTCGAAGCGAATGTAGTTCGCCGGCACCGTCGCATTCGCTCCCGGATATACGAGCGCGAAACTCAGTGGAGGAATGTTCGTGGCCGGCATCGACAGCCACGGACGGTAGATCACGAAATCCGACACTTGCTGTCCCAGTCCGCCGGGATTGAAGTCCGGGTTGCCGTTCGTCGGATCCAGCGGTCCTGTGGCGTGGTCCCACCAGCAATTCGCGGCGTTGATCGTGGTGGAGGTGAGAGAGTTGCGGAATCCGAACGCGCCATTCTCCTCGAAATCGCAACTAGTAAACGTACCGCCCACCGAGCAATTCACCTCGGCACCGTCACCGGCATTCCCACGGAAGAGCACGTCGTGCACGGTCACCGTGTTGGCGGTCGGGTGGAACCCGTCGAGCAGGCATTGCTGGCTTCCACCGAACGCCCACGTAATGTTCGTGGCGCGGCCGCTGTTCGTCCCCAAGTTGTTCCATCCCGCCGCGCCCCCGTAGGCAAACCACGAATGCGTGAGATCGGCCGACCCGAGGTTCGCAATGGAGACGCCGCCCCAGTCGCCTTGCTGAGGACCCGTTGCACCGCCGTTGCTGTTCGTGTCGCCGCCGCGCGTATCATCGTGCTGCGACGTGAAGTACACGGGTGCAACCGCTGTCCCGAGCGTGCGCAGCACGCCGTTGACCGTCAGCGTCGCTGTCGAGTTGTAGCTCTTCACGACCGCGCCGGCCGCGATTTCCAGCGAATCGCCGGATGGAACATCGGGATCATCGATGAAGTAGGGGAACGTGGGATTGGCGGCCCATGTCCACTTGCCGTTGAGCGGGCCGCCAAACGAGCCGTTCACGTAAATTCCGGAATATGCATTGCCGGATCCCGTGAAGCCGCCGCCAACAGAACCGGGATTCGCTGTCAGCGCGATGGCGCGTAGACCGTTGTTATTCGCGGTGCACCCGCTGATGAAAATCGGATTCGATGAGTCGATTTCGAACCCGTCCTGCGCATTCCCTTCGATTGTCAGGCCCGAGATGGACCCGTTCGTCGTCGTGAGGTGCGCGCCATCCTGCAGGGAGAAGTGCGTGCCGCCACCCGTCCACGTCACAGTGGTCGCGCGACCGGAGCCCGTCCAGATGTTGTGCCACGCCACGCCGCCGCCGTAGGCAAAGTGCGTCTCCGTGAGCGTGGCTGTCGCGAGGTTGGCAATCGAGACACCGGCCCAGTCGCCCGGGGCCGGCGCCGTCGCCCCGCCGTCGCTGTTCGTGTCGCCGCCGTGCGCGTCGTCCTTGTGCGACGTAAACCAAATCGGCGATCCCGTCGTGCCGGTGCACCGCAGGACGCCGTTCACGGTGAGTGTCGCGGTTGCATCGTAGCCTTTCACGACCGCGCCGGCCGCGATGACGAGCGTGTCCCCTGCGAGGACATTCGGGTCATCGAGGTAATAGGGAAACGTGGGATTGGCGGCCCAGGTCCATGTTCCGTTCAACAGACCTCCGATGTTCCCCTGTACGTAGACGCCAGAGTAGCCGTTCCCTGCACCGGTCATGCCGCCGCCGATCGACCCGGGATTGGTCGTCAGTGCGATCGCGCGCGCACTGTTGTTGTTCGCGGTGCACCCGCTCAGCCCGATCGGATTGGTCGAGTCGATCTCGAACCCGTCCTGCGCGTTTCCGTCGATCGTCAGCCCAGAGATCGACGCGTTCGTTGTCGTGAGGCGTGCGCCATCCTGCAAAGAGGAGTGAGTGCCGCCACCTATCCACGTCACGGTGGTCGCGCGGCCGCTGTGTGTCCAGATGTTGTGCCACGCGGAGCCGCCGCCGTAGGCGAAGTGCGTCTCCGTCAGCGCCGCTGTCGCGAGGTTGGCGATCGAGACGCCGGCCCAGTCGCCCGGCGCCGGCCCGGTCGCACTGCCGTCGTTGTTCGTGTCGCCGCCGCGCGTATCATCCTCGAGCGAGGTAAACCACACGGGCGATCCGCCCGTCCCGTTCGCAAACAAGAAGCCGTTCACGGTAAACGTCGCGGAGTTGTTGAGTCCCTTGATGACCGCCCCGGCGGAGATTTGCAGTGTGTCGGTAGCCGTGACGGTGGGATCGTCGATGACGTATGGGAAGGTCGGATTCGCCGTCCACGTGCGTGTTCCAGTGACGGCGCCGTTCACGTAGCAGCCGTTCGTCCCGTTGCCTGTGCCGGAGAGCACCCCAATCGATCCCGGATTCGTCGTCACCGCCACACCCCGCGCCACGTTGCTGTTCGCTACGATGGAGTCGAGCGTCGCAGGATTCGTGGAGTCGATCTCCAAACCGTCGCTTCCGTTGTTCGCCACAGTCAGGTTCCGCAGAGATGCGCTCGTCGTGGTCAGCTTGATTCCATCGGTCAGGGAGAATTCCGCGCCGCCGCCGTTCCACGTCACGGACGTTGCGCGTCCGGAGGCGGTGACGACCGTTGCGCTCAAGCCCGCACCCCCGCCGTAGCGGAACGTCGTGTAACTCAGGTTTCCGGTGGAAAGGTTTTGGAACCGGACGGCATCCCAAATCCCCGGCGTGGGCGACCCGGAGTTGGACGTGAAGATGACGGGCTGGGACGGCGTCCCTTGCGTGATGAGCGTCCCGTTCACCGTGAGGCCGAAGGCGTTGTTGAACTTCACCTGCACGCCGGCTTCAACGGTGAGCGTCGTGGCGGTCACAACGGTGGCCTCGCCGGTCACGATGTACGGGCTGCCCGCGAGATTCCACGTACCCGAGACGTTTCCGCTGACGTTGGTTGCGAGGGATGCGGCAGGCAGGACGGCGGCCAGCACGAGGGCGGCGAGAGTGGCACTCACAGGGGAGGGTGAGTTCATGTCATTCTCCGGTCAGGGTGCGCGAGCAGCGTGAGTGTTCCGCGAACGATCACGACAGATGTAGCTCAAGAATTGGACGCCTGCTGCTTGGGGCTGTCAAGGCGCCTTTCGCGTGGGAAGCGAAAGAGCTCCGTGATGACGCCGAGGAGGCCGATCCATTAGCATTCACGGGCGCGAGTTGCGCGCCAGAGAGGTCGTTCACACAGTGCACGCGGAGAGCAACGAGTGGCGCAGCCCGCCTCACGCCCCCGACACTTCGATGAGCTGAGTCACGCCGTTTCGCCTTCGGTGGTCCTGCGGTGGATCTACCGACACATTCCGGCGGTGTACTCCGCGCGCCGCTACAGTGCAGGGAAGTTTCGCGCCGACCTGATCGCGGGTGTGACGGTCGCCACCGTCGCCGTGCCGCAAGCGATGGCGTACGCGATCGTCGCCGGCATTCCGCCTGAGTACGGCCTCTACACCGCGATCGTGATGACTGCGGTCGGCGCGATCTTCGATTCGTCACGTCAGTTGATCAACGGGCCGACCAACGCGATCTCGATCGCACTGTTGTCGGCCATCGCAA
>CAZEPH010000227.1:0-5081 GCA_964514075.1 uncultured bacterium
AGGGATGATGACTCGGCATCGTCCTTGAACGACACGCCGTCCATGTCCTTGGCGGAAAGAAGGAAGCCCGTGCTCGCGCCGACCATGGCGTACGGACGCGCCGATCCGGTGGGCGACATGACCACCAGGGAGATCGGAACCTCGAAGTAGGTCATCTTGAGCTTGTCGAGCGTGGTGGAGTTCGTCTGCAGAGCGCCCGTGAGGAGCGTGCCCTCGACCTTCGTGCCCTTTTGGACGTACATGGGGGCGATGCGCACGGCGAGAGTACCCTTGTCGCCGAGCGGCAGCTGGCCGAAGACGCCAAACGACGGTCCAAGATTCCACGTGTAGTCGATTCCGTTCACCGACGGATCGACGCTTTGCTTGGCGAGGTTCACGCCGCCGAGCACGCCGACCGTCTTCAATGCTTCACTCGCCGACGCCGGAACCGCTGCGGCGCTCACGACCGAGGCCGTGAGAGCAATCCATAGCGACTTCTTCATTCAGTCCTCCTGAACCGGTGCACTTCACCATCGCGTGCGCGCGTCATGCACGCGCGCGCATCGTAGCATTCGATGCAACCCGTGGCGAACGAATCACACGCCGATTCGGTTGCACGGGCTTGACGCGCGCGCATCGAGTCGGTAGCGTGCCCCATTCACGCTGCACGCGTGAGAACGGTGCGCCGGCAGCCGGGCCCATAGCTCAGTGGTGAGAGCAGCCGGCTCATAACCGGTAGGTCCCTGGTTCGAACCCAGGTGGGCCCACACCGCGTGCAAACCTCGATGTCATGCCGCGACGCGTCACCCCAGAATGTCGCGGCACGTGGGCGGGTAGCTCAGCTGGGAGAGCACCAGGATCACAACCTGGGGGTCACAGGTTCGAGCCCTGTTCCGCCCACCACTTCTTCCCGCAGCGCTTGCATTGACACTCCGCGGGGGCGCTGCCATTGTCGCTTTCCGAGCATGTCTGACTTCCGCGCGGTCCTTCACCTCCATCACGTCGACGTGGAACTGATGCGGCTGCGACAAGCGGCCGCGTTGGTGCCGGACACGATCGCGCAGATCGACGCGCGCACTGCCCGCGCCGTGCGTGCGGTGGAGCTGGCGCGAGAACGCGCGCAGAAAACCACGAGCGCGCGCCGCGCGGCGGAGCGTGAGTGGGATAGTGCGTCCACCGCCGTGCACCGCTTCGAGAAGCAGTTGCTCGAGGTCAAGAAGACCGACGAGTACAGGGCGCTGCAGCACGAAATCGAGCAAACACGCGCGCGCATGGATGCGCTGGAAACGGACATTCTGCGGCACCTGGAGAAGGAGGACGACGCGGCACGCGCGATCGCCGAGGCGCAGGATGCCGTGACGGCCGCGCGAGCCGCGGAGGAGCGCGACGTGGCCGCGGCACGGGAGGAACGCGCGCGCCTGGACGCCGCAATCGATGCGGCCGAGCGCGAGCGCGACCGCGTCGCTGCCACGGTGCGTCGCGAGTTGCTCGTGCGCTACGAAGCCGTTCTGCACGCGCGGCCGACCGGTGCGATCGCTCCGGTGCGCGGCGACGTGTGCACGCTGTGTCGCGGGCCGGTTCCGCCGCAAGCGCTCACGCGGGTGAAGCGGCTCGACGATGCGGTGGAGTGCGACGGCTGCGGGCGCTTGCTCGCCCTGGAAGACGCGATCGCGTCCGCCACGCGCGCGTCCGCCTCATGACGCGCGCGCAACCGACGCTGTGGGACGGCGCGGCAGGTGTCGGGGACGGTCCGCATCACGTGCGCGCCTGGACCGACGGCGCAAGCCGCGGGAATCCCGGACAGTCGGGTGCGGGCGCCATCATCCGCGCGGGTGCGGAAGACACGGTTCTCGCGGAGATCAGCGAGTACCTGGGGATCGGAACGAACAACCGCGCGGAGTACGAGGCCGTTCGCGTCGCTCTGGCACGCGCGCTGGAGTTGGGAGCACGCGAGGTCGATGTGTACATGGACAGCGAACTCGTGCAGCGGCAAATGACGGGCGTCTACCGAATAAAGGACGCGGGCCTGAAGCCGCTGGCCGCGGCCGTGCAGTCGTTGGCGGCGCGGTTCGATCGGTGCGCCTTTCACCACGTGCGTCGCGCGCAGAACGGCGACGCAGACCGGTTGGCGAACGCAGCGATCGACAATGCAGGGCGCTCGTCGCGGTAGCGAACGAGCGAGCGGTGCGATGAAGAGTGGACCAGGTGATCGCGGCGGCTGGTGCGGTGACGCACGGGGTCGTCGAGGAAAGTCCGAGCTCCACAGGGCACGGCGCTGGGTAACACCCAGGGGGAGCAATCCCACGGACAGTGCAACAGAAAGCAAACCGCCTGTCGCCGCGTTTCGGCGCGACGATCGGTAAGGGTGAAACGGTGAGGTAAGAGCTCACCAGCGCGCTCGGCGACGAGCGCGGCTCGGTAAACCCCGCCGGGAGAAAGACCACATAGGAGAGGAGAAGTGGCCCGCTTCGTTCTCACTCTCGGGTAGGTCGCTTGAGGCTTGCGGCAACGCAGGTCCCAGAGAAATGATCACCACGGCTCACGCCGGACAGAACTCGGCTTACGGTCCACTCTTCATCGCGCGGCTCGCGCGGCGCTCGAGACGATATGACGACACGCCCCGGCACAGATCCCGGTGTGGTCCACGAGTTGTGGACGCAGATCGAAGCGACGGTCGAGGAGCATAGCCCGCTCCTCGATCGGGCGATGTTGCGCCGCGCGTTCGACGTCGCCGCCGTCGCGCACGACACGCAGCGCCGGCAATCCGGCGAACCGTATCTCACGCACGTCGTCGCCGTCGCGCGCAGCCTCGTCGAACTTCTCGACCGGCGCGCGGACACCACGCTCATTTGCGCGGCGCTGTTGCACGACGTCGTCGAAGATTCCGCCATCACGCACGAGGACATTCGTGCGCAGTTCGGGGAAGAGGTCGCGCAACTCGTCGACGGCGTGACGAAGATCGGCGGGTTCCATTTCCGCAGTCCGATGGCCGAGCAAGCCGAGAATTTCCGCAAGATGCTCCTGTCGATGGCGCACGACATCCGCGTCATCCTGATCAAGCTGGCGGATAGGCTCCACAACATGCGCACGCTGTCGTCGCTCGAACCGGACCGCGTGCAGCGCATCGCGCGCGAGACGCGCGACATCTACGCCCCCCTGGCACACCGGTTGGGAATCGGACAGATCAAGTGGGAGTTGGAAGACCTCGCGTTCAAACATCTCGAGCCGGAGGAGTACCGGCGACTCAAGGACATGCTGCACGCGACGCGCGCGGAGAGGCAGGCGAAGGTGGCGGAGGTGCGCGAGCCGCTCGAACAGTCGTTGCGCGCGGCCGGCATCGACGGAGAGGTGGTAGGGCGCCCGAAACACTTCTATTCGATTCATCGGAAGATGGTCGAGCAGGAGCGGCCGCTGAACGACATCTACGATTTGCTCGGCGTCCGCATCATCACGACGAACAAGACCGACTGCTACACCGCACTCGGCGTCGTGCACGATATTTTCGTCCCCGTGCACGAGCGGTTCAAAGACTACATCGCCACGCCGAAGACGAATCTCTATCAGTCGCTGCATACGACCGTGATCGGGCCGCGCGGCGAACCGGTGGAGATCCAGATCCGCACGCGCGAGATGCATCGCGTGGCGGAACTGGGCATCGCCGCGCACTACACGTACAAAGAGGGTGTGCAGGCGGACATGGAGCTGGCCACACGTCTGGGGGGATTCGTCGAAGGCCTGCCCGCGCTGCATCACGAAGGCGGCGACCCCGGCGAGTACCTCGAGTCGCTCCGAACGTCGCTGTATCAAGACGAAGTGTTCGTGTTCACGCCCAAGGGCGACCTTCTGCAATTGCCGAAAGGCTCGACCGCACTCGATCTTGCCTATCTCATTCACACCGAGGTCGGACACCGCACCGTGGGTGCGCGCGCGAACGGGCGGATCGTGCCGCTCAAGTACGCGCTGAAGAGCGGCGACACAGTGGAGATCGTCACGCAGCGCGACGCGAAGCCGAGTCCCATGTGGCTGCGCATCGTGCACGGTCCGCACGCCCGGCAGAAGATCCGCCGCTGGCTCAAGAGCGAACGACGCGACAAAGCGGTTCTCCTCGGGCGCGAACTCATCGAGCGCGAAGCGCGCAAGCGTCACGTGAAGATCCCGACGGAGCGCGAGATCAGCGACGCCGCGCAATCGTTGAACTTCCAGGACTCGACTGGGCTGTACGCGGCCGTGGGGGAAGGGAACACGTCGGCCGTGCACGTGCTCGAACGTCTGCACCCCACACCGGCCGACGCCCACGTCCGCGACGCGCTGGCGACACGGCCGGGAAAACCGCAACCGACGAGTGGTATCCGCGTGCACAACGTGAGCAACCTTCTCATTTCGTTCGCGAAGTGCTGCCAACCGGTGCCGGGCGATCGCATCACGGGGATCGTGACGCGCGGGCGCGGCGTCTCCGTGCATCGCCTGGACTGCCCGAACGCGTTCGATGCCCGCGTCGGGGTCGAACGCAAGGTGGCGGTGGAATGGGACGCGGAGCGGGACGCGTCGTTCTACGTCAAGGTCCTCGTCTACGGAACCGATCGCAAAGGACTGCTGGCGGACATCGCCGACGCGGTCTCCAAAACAGCGACCAACATCAAGACGGTGGAAATGCAATCCGGCGATGATGCGAGCGCGAAGGGCGCGTTCGTCGTGGGGGTGTCGAATCGCGAACATCTGGAACGCGTGATGGCCGCGGTGCGTGCAGTGCGCGGCGTCACGGCAGCGGAACGCCAGCAGGTGTTCTCGATCGGCGCATCCGCGAAAGGCACGGAGCGGAGGGGAACGTAATGCGTTCATGGGGCGCGGTGGTCGTTGCCGCGTGTGCGCTCGCGACCGTTCCGCCGACGTGCACCGCGGCGAACTACCGCTACGGCGTGCGTCTCGGTCCCGCGAGCTACAGTCACGCTCTTGGCGCGAGCACGGTGTACGGCATGCACGTGACGCTCCCGTTTCCGGTCGTGGACGTGTCGGGCTCGGTGGAGTACGTCGGAAAGAACGCCGCGACGTTCGATCCCGGCGCAGTCTGCCTGAGCGAAGGCTGTCCCACGCGCGTGCAGTAC
>CAZEPH010000228.1:0-5058 GCA_964514075.1 uncultured bacterium
CGCGTCGCACAGCGGGTCCCGCAAAGGCGGTGCGTGATTTGTTGACCGTTTTCTCCGCGGATCTCTTCCTCCCGAATGTGCGCAGCATGACGCGCGACGAGGTCATCGCGGAAATGGTGGATGCCGCGGTCGCTGCCAAGCGCGTGCGGAACAGGGACGTGTTGCTGCAGGCGCTGGAGCAGCGCGAGCAGCTGGGACCAACGGCGATCGGCAAGGGCGTTGCGGTTCCGCACAGCCGCAGCCTGGCGGTGCGCGACCTCGTGGTCGTCGTGGGACGATCGCTCGAGGGAATCAACTTCGGCGCGCAGGACAAGAAACCGGTGCAGATTCTCTTCCTCATCGCCGCGCCGCCGCAGGACAAGGACAACAGGTACCTCACCGTGCTCGGCCGCCTCGTGGACTTGGTCAAGGACGCGCCGAGTCGCAAGCGCTTGCTCAAAGCGGGCACGTTCGACGAGTTTCTGCACGTCGTACACACGCACGAGTTCGATGTCTAGTCCGCTGTCCTCGCTCGTGAAGTTGCAGGAGATCGACACGCTCCTCCGCGACGCGGAGGAACACGGTCGCCGGGAAGCGCAGCTCGGATTTCCCCTCGAGAATCGCGGTGCGCTAGAAGCGGCGCGCGAGCGTGTGCGCTCGGAGATCCCCCGCCGGTGGCTGAGCCTCTACGAGCGTTTGCACGCTCGATTCGGTCGCGCCATCGTCCCGGTGGAGGACCGCATCTGCCTCGGGTGCTTCATGGAGTTGCCCACGTCCGCGCTCCCCGCGAATCTGTCCGAAGACGATCCCGCCCTCTGCGAACACTGCGGCCGCATCCTGTTCTGGTAATGCCCGCGATCCGACCGGCGATTCTCGTCGTCCTCGACGGGTGGGGCGTGCGCGCCGAGCGCGAAAACAACGCGATCGCGCTCGCCGAGACACCCGCGATGGATCGTCTCGCCGCAGTGTATCCAGCCGCGACGCTCCTCACGTCGGGCGAGGCCGTGGGATTGCCCGAGGGGCAGATGGGCAACAGCGAGGTCGGTCACATGAACATGGGCGCGGGGCGCATCGTCTATCAAGAGCTCACGCGCATCAGCAAGGCGATTCGCGACGGAGACTTCTTCACCAACCCGGTGCTCACGCGCATCACCTCCGCAGCGGCGCGCGACGACGCGCACACGCTGCACTTCCTCGGCCTCGTCTCCGACGGCGGCGTGCACAGCCACATCGCGCACCTGGCCGCACTCGTGCAACTTGCGCGCGAGCAGGGTGTGCAGCGCCTCGCGGTGCACGCGATCCTCGACGGGCGCGACGTGCCGCCGCGCTCCGCGCTCGCGTACACCGCGTCGCTCGAGCGGACGCTCGCCGATCATGGCCTCGGGGTGATCGCCACGGTCGCGGGCCGCTACTACACGATGGATCGCGATGCCCGATGGGATCGCGTGCAGAAGGGCTACGATGCGATGGTCGCGGGCGTGGGCGAGAGCGCGTCCAGCGCGGAGGAGGCCGTGCGGGCGGCCTACGCCCGGGGCGAGAACGACGAGTTCGTGCGCCCGACCGTCGTCCGCCGCGAGGGCTGCATCGCCGACGGCGACCGCGTCGTCCTGTTCAACTTCCGCCCGGATCGCGCACGCGAGATCACGCGTGCTCTCACGGATCCGGCGTTCGACGGATTCCCCCGTTCGCAGGCGCCGCGCATCGACGTGGCGACGCTCACGATGTACGACGCGACGCTCACGCCGCCGGTCGCGTACCCGCCGCAATTCCTGGATCACACAATCGGAGAGATCGTGGCGGGGGGTGGACTGGCGCAGTTGCGCATCGCGGAGACGGAGAAGTACGCGCACGTCACGTACTTCTTCAGCGGTGGCGTGGAGGCGCCGTGGGCGAACGAGGATCGCTGCTTGATTCCCTCGCCGCGCGTTGCGACGTACGACCTGCAGCCGGAGATGAGCGCGCCGGCGGTCGCGGACGAAGTCGTGCAGCGCATTCGCTCCGGTGCGTACGCGCTCGTCGTGTGCAATTTCGCGAACGCCGACATGGTGGGCCACACGGGGTTTCTTCCGGCGACGATTCGCGCCATCGAAACGGTGGATCGCGCCGTCGGGATGATCGTGCAGGCGGCGGAGGATACGGGCGCGTCGCTCCTCGTGACGGCCGATCACGGCAATGCGGAGATGATGGTCGATCCCGAGACGGGCGAACCACACACGGCGCACACCACGAACCCCGTGCCACTGCACGTGTACGCGCCGGGCGTGTTGGATGCGCGCGTGCGGAGCGGCCGCCTGGCCGACGTCTCCCCGACGCTGCTGGACCTCATGGCGATTGCTCCGCACCCGAACATGACGGGGGAGTCGCTTCTACTTCGCTGAGCGCAGCACCTCGATCATCGCGTCGTGCACGAGTGCGTTGGATGCGAGGCACTCACCGGCGAAGGGATCTGCTTCCTCGCCCGCATAGTCCGTGACGCGGCCGCCCGCTTCCTCGACGAGCAACATCCCCGCGAGCACGTCCCACGCGTGCAACGAAGACTCCCAGAATCCGTCGAATCGGCCTGCGGCGACGTATGCGAGATCCACGGCGGCCGCACCGTCACGCCGCACCGCAAGAGCGCGCGTGACGAACGCCGTCCACTCACGCACGTTGCCGTGCGTCGTGCGGACGTCGTAGGGAAACCCCGTCACGAGAAACGCGCGACCCAGGTCGGTCTCCCCGGAGACGGAGAGGCGACGGTCACCCAACCAGGCGCCTTCTCCGCGCTCTGCCACGAACATTTCGTCCAGCGCGGGTACCGCCACCACGCCAACGGCCGGCCGCCCATCATCCACCAGGGCGATCGACACCGCGTACACGGGATAGCCGTGTGCGAAGTTCGTGGTGCCGTCGAGCGGATCCACCGCCCAGTACCGCGACGCGCTCGTGCTCGCCGCCGCGGATTCTTCGCTTACGATCGGATCGCCGGGGAAGGCCGCACGGAGGGCGTCGAGAACGATGCGCTCCGCCGCGAGGTCGGCGTCCGTCACGAGATCGATCGCACCTTTGTACCGAATCCCGCGCGGTCCGCCGATTGCGCCGCGCAAGAACGCGGCCGCTTCGCGAGCGGCAGACACTGCCATGCCGCGCTCCGCCGCCCAACGCGAACGATCGTTCATGCGACTGCGTCGTCCAGTGCATTCAAGGGTTGACGCGTGCATACGCGGCTGGTAGCGTTTTGTTCGGTCCGCAAGGGCCGTCCCTCCTCCCGTCGGAATCCCCCGATGTTCTCCGCCCGTGAAGTCCCCCGCGTGTGACCACGGTCGCACCAGGATCGCGTCTCGACATCCGAGTACTGCCTTAGTGCATCCCCCTGCGGGGAGCGTTCCTGTCCGGTGAAGCACCTGTTACCGACGGCGGCGGCCGCAAGGCCGCCGACACACTGTGCTCCGGTTCTCGTCCGGCACCGTTTTCCAAGACCGACGAGCTGGGAGGACCGGGCCCATTCGCAGGGACGCGGAGAGTGGCGCCACGCAAGTGGTGTGCGTCCGGACGGAATCGGAGCCAGTGCGGTGCCTACGCGTCGGGGCGGATCATTACTTTGAGCGCTCCCGCCGCACGCGCCGCGTCGAAGGCCTGGGCCCACTGCGTCATCGGGAAGATCGCCGTGACCAATGGATCCACTTGCACCACGCCCCGCGTGAGCGCGTCGATCGCCGGCGGGAACGGACCGCATCGCGATCCCACGAGCCGCACCTCCTGCACCACCAAGGCGCCCACTTCGAGCGGCACCGCTCCCGCGACCGTCGTCTTCATCACGACGGTGCCCTCCGGACGGACGAGTCCGAGTGCAGTGCTCAGCCCCGACGGGGATCCCGTTGCTTCCACCACCACGTCGGCGGAGCGTGCGAAGTGCGGCGTGACGGTTTCCGGATCTTCCACTCTTATGCCGAGTGAGCGGGCGATAGCGCGCTTGCGCTCGTTGCGGCAGACGAGCGTCACCTGCGCACCGCTCGTGCGCAGGACCTGCGCGGCCAACAAGCCGAGTCGCCCGGCGCCAAGGACCACGACGCTCGTCTCGCTCGAGAGTGGGATCTGTTCCAGGATGCGGTAGCACGCCGCCACCGGCTCGACGAACACCGCGCGCTCCGGCGTGAGGCCGGGCGGCACACGATGGAGGTTCGCCATCGGCAGCGTGAGGTACTCGGCGAACGACCCGTGCCGCCCCTCGATGCCCAAGACCGTCCGCGACGGGCAATGCCGCGCTCGACCCGCCCCACATGCCGCGCACGTCCCACACCCGCAATTTATTTCTCCAACGACCATTCGGCCGATCCACTCAGGTTCTGCAGCGGAGATCACCTCGCCCACGAATTCGTGCCCGGGAATCCCGCAATAGCTCCAATATCCCTTCAGAAGCTCGAGGTCCGTTCCGCAAATACCAGAGAGCAGGACGTGCACGACGGCTTCGCCCTCCGCTGGGACGGGACGGCGCGCGCGCGGGGTGAACGACAGAGACCCATCCAGGAACAACGCTCGCGTTTGGAGCCTCCTCTCACTTCGGGGCCAGCATGCGCACGATACAGAGGCGGCCTCAGGTACCACAACCGGGGAAAGGAGACCCCTGTGACACTTCTCGCCCGCTGGGCCCCTCGGGCGCTGTCTGCCGGACTCATGACAGGCGCGCTGATCATGTCGGGATGCGAGGTGAAATCACCGGAGGCACCGTCGTGGGACGTGGATCTCACCGTGCCGCTCGGTGCGGACACGATCCGCGTGGACGACATCGTGTCCCGTACGGGAACGCTGGGCGGGGAGGACGTCGTCGCCTACTCGACGAGCGCGAGAAAGTCGCCGCACTTAACGCCTGACCACCGACGACCGACGACCGACGATAGACGATAGACGAACGACCGCGTACTAGCTATCGTCCATCGTCCATCGTCCATCGTCCTCCGCCCCACAAGGAGCTACCCATGCAATGGACGCCCGCCGCTGAAGAGGCGCTCTCCAACTTCCTGGCCCAGGTCCCTGACGACTGGCGCGACCGCGTGCGTGTCTCGGCGCGCAAGGCCGCCACCAACCAGGCGCTGCAAATCG
>CAZEPH010000229.1:0-5042 GCA_964514075.1 uncultured bacterium
CGTGCTCGCACGATGGCGCATGTGCGTGGAGTGACTGCAGGGCGTCAGTGTCGACGCGCGGTGACGCATGATCTCGCGCGTCTCGTCGGCCCGCTGCCGCATCACAGATGTGCCTGTCAAGACAACTCTCGCGGAAATGTGCGTGTCTGTGCGCCGGCCCGAGAGCGGATTCGTTGACACGGCCGTTTTCCATGTGCCACGCTTTTTCTCGAAGAGTCAGGCGGTGATGATCGCTCGTCGTCATGAAACGAGACCGTCACCGTGGGAGAATCGACCCGCTACCTCGTGGTCAACGTGCTGTGCCCGACGGACGCGTCGCGTGTCAGAGCGTTCCCCCGCGAGCCCCCTCGCAACAGTCCTGAGACATCAGTGCTGACATATCGCGCGCCGCACCGAGCGGCCGCGATGGCATCGGCGATCTGTCTCGTGGGAGCGGCCGCGATCCTCCGCGTGTCACCGCACCTCCGAGGCGCGCCCAGGAGGCTGCGGATGAGCGAGACTGTCCACTCCCCTCATGAATCTGACGAACCGCGCGAGCTGCACTTGGGCTACCGCTTCGCGCTGAGTTGTCTGCTGTATTCCCGCACGAGTCCTCTTGCCTCGCCCGAAAGTGATGCGTTCGCGCGCGAGATCGAGGTGTACGCGTCCGCGTTGCGCGCCGCCGCCACCGATCCGTCCGCACTCGATGCGCATCGCGCGCACCTGACGCGCCACGATGTGGACCTCCTGCAGCGTCTCGCCGGCAGCGCGCGCGGTCACGTGCGCTACGCCATCGTGCGCGGCACGAGCGACACGCTCATTCTGTCGTCCGCCGTCCTGGAAGAGGACGCGCCCGGCCCCGACGCCAAGAAAGCGCGTGCGCGCCGCACCGCGCAGCCGCGTAGCGGGCGCACCGCCGGCTTCCATCACTTCGTCTTCACGCACTCGGAGCACGCGTCCGCGTTGCGCGGACTGTACGCACCTGTGCTGGAGAAACTCGCGCACGGCTACGAGCAGTACGCGCGCACCGTGACGACCGCGATCGGCGAGCCGTTCATTCTCTCGGCGCGACTGGCGAATGCGTCCGTCGAGGTGATCGACAACGCCGTGAACGAAGACTTGCTGCGGCGGGAGTTGGAACAGAAGCAGGACGCGTTCTTGGATCTCTACGGCGAGTGGAAGCGCACGGGAGCGGCGGAGGTGGAGCGGCAGTTGCGCGATCTCGCGGATGAAATCCGGGCGCTGAATCCGTCGTTTACGTTCGACTTGCTGCGGACGCAAGGGCGGCCGGAGGGCTAACGAACCTCGTAGTTCGGCGCTTCCTTCGTGATGATCACGTCGTGTGGGTGCGACTCGCGCAGCCCCGCCGCCGTGATCTTCACGAAGCGCGTCGACGTGCGCATCTCGTCGATGGTCGCGACGCCACAGTAGCCCATGCCCGTGCGCAACCCGCCGACCAACTGAAACACGAGCGATGAGAGCGGCCCCTTGCACGGCACGCGCCCTTCAATTCCCTCGGGTACCAGCTTCGCCAACTCCACGTCGTCGTCTTGGAAGTAGCGGTCGCGCGCGCCGCGGCCGCTCATCGCGCTGAGCGACCCCATACCGCGATACACCTTGTAGCTGCGGCCTTCGTACAACACGGTTTCGCCGGGGCTTTCGTCCGTGCCGGCGAACAAACTCCCGATCATCGCGGTGGATGCGCCCGCCGCGATCGCCTTGCAAATATCGCCGGAGTACTTGATGCCGCCGTCGGCGATCACCGGCACGTCGTCCACGGCCGCGACTTCGGACACATCGAACAACGCGGTGACTTGCGGAATGCCGATGCCCGCAATGACGCGCGTCGTGCAAATGGACCCCGGCCCCATGCCGACCTTCACCGCGTCCGCGCCGCGTGCGATGAGATCGCGCGCGGCCTCCGCCGTCGCCACGTTCCCCGCGATGATGTCCACGTCCACCGACGCGCGCAGCCGCTCGAGCGCGCGCAGCACGCCCTCTGAATGTCCGTGCGCGGAGTCGATCGCGATCACGTCCACGCCCGCGCGCACCAACTCCTGCGCGCGTTCGAGAACGTCCGTCGTCGCGCCCACGGCCGCGCCGACGCGCAAGCGCGCAAGGTCGTCCTTGCAGGCGTTCGGGTACTCGATCTGCTTCTGAATGTCCTTCACCGTGATGAGGCCGCGCAGCCGAAAGTCCGCATCCACCACGGGGAGTTTTTCGATGCGATGCTCGGCGAGGATCGACTTCGCTTGCTCCACCGTCGTGCCGATGGGTGCGGTGATGAGCCCGTCCTTCGTCATCACCTCACGAATGCGCCGCGAGCGCGTAGTGACCCAACGCAGGTCGCGGTTCGTGAGCATGCCGACCAGACGGCCGTTCTCGGTGATGGGCACGCCGGAGATCTTGTAGCGCGCCATGAGATCCAACGCGTCGCCGATGGACGCCGACGGCGGCAGCGTGACGGGATCGGTGATCATGCCGCTCTCGCTGCGCTTGACGCGATCCACCTCCGCGGCCTGCATGTCGATCGGCATGTTCTTGTGCAGGATTGCCAGGCCGCCTTCGCGCGCGAGTGCAATGGCGAGGCGGGATTCGCTCACGGTGTCCATCGCCGCGCTCACGAGCGGAATGTTGAGCGTGATGTGGCGCGTGAGCCGCGTACGTGTCTCGACGTCGCGCGGCAGGACGGCGGAGCGGGCGGGAACGAGGAGGACGTCGTCGAACGTGAGTGCTTCGCCGATGACGCGCGACACGGGAGCCTCAGGACGACGTGCGGCGTGCCCGTTGGTCCGGGCCGTCGTCGTGCGCCGTGTGCGCGCGGGGCGCGTCGTCTTCGACGGGCTCAGGATTCCTCCGACGGACCTTTCACGGGCGGCAGTTGCGGCGCCGCGCCGCTGATGGTGAAGTACCAGCGCAGTCCCAGACGCACTTCCACGAAGTGCGAGTTCTGGTTGAACGCCGTCGGCAGGCGCGTCGCATCCGCGGACATGACGTAGTGCGCGGCGACGTTCGCGTCGAGCGCGACGGAGTTGGACGCGTAATCCTCGACGCCGATCGCGAAGTTGATGCCGGGAGAGACGTGCGAGGTCGTGTTGCGCGACACGGGATCGACCAGGACGCGACGCGTCGAGCCGACGCGCCACGAATACAAGCCCGCGCCCACGTTCACGTGCGGCTGGTATTTCCCGATGCCGAAGTTGCGTTGGATTTCCGCGGTGAGGTATCCGACGCGCGCAATCGCGGGGCGCGACAGGTCCAGGTCGCTCTCGCGGAAACCGCGGGGCACGAGCTTGCTCCATCCGCCCTCATGGCGCACACCGTCGCCATCGATGTAGCTCGTGTTATAGCCGTTCCAGGCGAAACCCAGGTGGCTCACGAACTGGGTGTGCGTGCGCCAGACATAGCCGAACACGAGTTCACCGTGCGGGCGCGGCTCGGCGCCCTCGCTCAAGTCCGATCCGCCCGTCCACAACATGCCGCCGATGTTCGCGCCGATCGATCCGCGACCGCGCAAGTCTTCGGCATGAACGAGTGACGCGGCGCCCAGTGTCATGACGGCGGCCGCCGCCATAGCGACTCTGGCGGAACGTCGCATGCGGTGTACGTCTCCTTTCCGTGATGCGTGCTCAATCGCGCAGAGGCGAGAGTGGTGATTCGAGGCGGGAGATGGGATCAGAGTTCGGGCACTCTACGAGGCGCGTTCGGGGGTGTCAAGGTGACGGGCCGGGCGGTACACTGCCGGCGTGATGCTCTCCGCCACACGGCCCTTCGCCACATACGCCCGCTTCGTAAAGATCGAGCACACGCTCTTCTCCCTGCCTCTCTTGTTTGCGGGGGCGGTGCTCGCACAACGCGGCGTGCCGCCCGTACGCACGCTGGGCCTGATCGTCTGCGCCGGCGTCGGTGCGCGGCTCGCCGCCATGGCGCTCAACCGGCTGATCGACCGGCACATCGACGCGCGCAACCCGCGCACCGCCTCTCGCGAACTCCCCGCCGGAACGATGCGCGTGCGCGAGGCAGTCGCCATCCTCTGTGCCGGGTTGTGCGTGTACGTGATCGCCGCGTACGCGCTCGCCCCGGTGCTGGTCGTGCTCGCGCCGCTGCCCGTGCTCGCGTTCGTCGTGTACCCGTTCATGAAGCGCTTCACCGAGTGGGCGCACGTGGGCGTGGGCGTGTCGCTCGCCGCGGCGCCCATCGGCGGCGGGCTCGCGGTCACGCGGGATCTGCAGGCGCTCGTGCCGTCACTGCTGCTCGGGCTCTTCACGTTCTTCTGGGCGTCCGGGTTCGACATTATCTATGCAACGCTGGACGAGGACTTCGACCGGAGCGAGGGGTTGCACTCGCTGCCCGCGCGCCGCGGGCGCGTGGGGGCGCTGCGCGTGTCGGCGCTCTTTCACGCGTGCGCGTTCGCGACGCTCTGCGGACTCGTTCTGGCTTTCTTGCGTGTTCCGTTTGCGCTCGTGTTCTTGAGCCTCACGAGCTTCACGCTCTTTCGGGAGCAGCGCGCAGCGGAGAACGTGGATCTGGCGTTCTTTCGCCTGAACGTGATCGTCGGGATTCTCGTGCTGCTGACGGTGCTCGCGGGGACGCTCGCACGATGAAAACCGTCATCGCAATCACGGGCGCCTCCGGGGCACTGTACGGCGTCGAGTTCCTCAAGCGCTGCCCGGGGGAGAAGTACGTGATCCTCTCGCGCTGGGGGCGCGAGGCGCTGCGTCTCGAACTGGGCCTCACGCAGGATGACCTCGCCCCGCACGTCACGCGCTTCTTCGACGACGGCGACCTCGCCGCATCGCTCTCCTCCGGCTCCAACGTCTGGGATGCGTACGTGATCGTGCCGTGCAGTGTCACGACGCTCGCGCGCGTCGCGTGCGGACTGGGCGATACGCTCATTTCACGGGTCGCACAGGTGGCGATGAAGGAGCGGCGGCGAATGGTTCTCGCCGTGCGCGAGACGCCGCTGACGACGATCGCGCTCGAACACATGCTCACGCTCTCGCGCGAGGGCGTGGTGATCGCGCCGGCCGCGCCTCCCTTCTACCAAGGCGTGCGGTCGGTGG
>CAZEPH010000230.1:0-5033 GCA_964514075.1 uncultured bacterium
CGTCAACCCAATCGGCATTCGCGGCGTGTACGACGAGGCGAAGCGTTTTGCCGAAGCGATGACGATGGCGTATCACCGCTACCACGGCGTGGACACGAAGATCGTGCGCATCTTCAACACGTACGGCCCGCGGATGCGCAAGGACGACGGACGCGCCGTGCCCACGTTCATCGCGCAGGCGCTGCGCGGCGAAGACATCACCGTCTTCGGCGACGGATCGCAGACGCGCAGCTTCACGTACATCACCGACCTCGTCGACGGCATCTACAAGCTCCTGCTCTCCGACCAGCACGATCCCGTGAACGTCGGGAACCCTGAGGAGATGACGCTCAAGGAGATGGCCGAAGTCGTGCGCGACATGATCGGGACGGGATCGCAAATCGTGTATCGCCCGCTGCCTGAGGACGACCCGAAGGTGCGCGAGCCGGACATCACGCGCGCGCGGACGCTGCTCGGGTTCGAACCGAAGGTGAGCGTGCGCGACGGCCTCGTGAACACGGTCGCGTGGTTCAAGGAGCAGATGCAAACAGCGTGAGCGCACCGTTTCGCCCCGCGCCGCTAGAGCGGCGGCCCTACGAGGAGCCGCTGTTCATCACGGAGGTTGTGGGGGAGTTGCGCGACGGTTCGATCGTCGTGGATGCGGGCGCAAAGACGGGGTCGTTTCCGTATGCGGCGTTTCCCTCGCTGCGCATTCTGAGCGTGGATCTGGATATTCCGGGCGCCGCGACGCGGGTGCCGCACGTGGCGCGCGCGCGCGGCGACTTGTTGCGATTGCCCGTGGCGTCGGCGAGCGTGGACTTGCTGGTGTGCTATTACGTGATCGAGCATGTGCCAACTCCCGCGCGTGCGTTCGCCGAGGCGGCGCGCGTCGTGAAGCCGGGTGGGCTCTTCTTTGCGTCGGTTCCGGACTCGCGGCGTTTCGACGATCGCTTCTACCGCTTTGCGGGGTGGACGGCGAAGCACCTGCTCGGCAAGACGCGCAAGCACCCGGAGCATCACGGGCTCACGACATTCGAGCGCATGTTTCGCTGGATGTACGCGTCTGGATTCCGCGTGCGGTCGTACGCGCAGCTGCCCGCGGGGTTCTCGTGGATGAACGATCCGCGCACGCAGTCGTTGCAGTGGGGGTTCATCAGCGCGCTGCACGCGGCCGGCGAGGTAGGGTTCGACCTGGTCTCGCGCTCGAACATCATGATGCTGGCGGAGCGCGTGGACCGGCGGGGAGTGCGGGACGTGACGCACACATGCCGGCGCTGCGGGTGGTTCGTGGCGATCGGCGATGCCGCGGTGCACGGGAGCGAGTGGATGTGTCCGTACTGCGCGACGCCGAACAAACTGCATCGCGTGGAGAAGGAGAGAGAGTAGTGGCGGATCGAGTGCGTGTCGGCGTGATCGGCGCGGGCGGATGGGGCATGAATCACGTACGCGCGATCGCGGCGCTGCCGAACGCGCAGCTCGCGGCAGTGGCGGACGCACAGCATGCACGCTGCGCCGCGGCGGCGGCGATTGGCGGGGCGGGCACACGCGCATACGCGGCCGCCGAGGAACTGCTGGGCGATGCGAACGTCGACGCAGTGGTCATCGCAACGGACTCCCCGTCGCACGCGCGCGTCGCGCTCGCGGCGATCGACGCGGGCAAGCACGTGCTCGTGGAGAAACCGCTCGCGCTCACGACGAGCGACGCGCAAGCGATCGTCGCACGCGCGGACGCAGCGAACCGCACGCTCATGGTGGGACACCTGCTGCTCCATCACCCCGTCGTCCGGCGGCTCGCGGATATTGCCGCCGCCGGTGACCTCGGCGACATCCTCTACGTGACGACGCGCCGGCTGAATCTCGGCATCGTGCGAAAGGAAGAGAACGCGTTGTGGTCGCTCGCGCCGCACGACGTGTCGCTGCTGCTGCACTTTCTGCCGGGGCGGGCACCCGTTTCGGTCAGCGCGACAGGCTCCGCGTACTTGCAGAACGGCATCGAGGATGTCGTGTTCTTCTCCGTGGACTTCGACGGCGGCGCGCGCGGGCACGGCCACGTGTCATGGCTCGACCCGCGCAAAGTACGCGAGCTCGTGATCGTCGGATCGAAGAAGATGGCGGTGTTCGACGACATGGAAGCGGAAGAGAAGCTGCGCATCTACGACAGAGGCGCCGCACCCGCCGCGCACGTGAGCTACGGTGAGGCCATCACGCTCCGCTACGGCGACATCACCGTGCCGTTCGTCAAGATGAGCGAGCCGCTACGCGCAGAGGATGGCTACTTTGTGAATTGTATCTTGCGGGGCGAGCGGCCCGCGCTCGGCACCGGCGCCGAAGGCGTGACTGTCGTGTCGATTCTCGAAGCCGCGTCCCACTCGCTGCGCGCAAGCGGTGAGCCGGTGACGCTGGCGCACACACTCAGGAGCTAAGGCGATGCCACTCGACGCACACATTGACCCCAGCGCGCGCGTTGCGCCGGATGCGACGATCGGACTCGGTACGATTATCCTCGCGAACGCGGTCATCGGCGCAGGATGCAAGATCGGACACCACGTGGTGATTCACGCGGACACCGTGATCGGCGACAACGTGCGCATCGACGATCACGCGGTCATCGGCAAGCTTCCAATGAAGGCCGCGAACTCCACGCTGAAACTGCAGGACGATCTCCCGCCCGCGACGATCGGCGAGTTGTCGATCGTCGGATCGCAGAGCGTCGTGTATCGGGGCGCAGCCATCGCACAGCGCGTGATGGTGGCCGACATGGCGACGATCCGCGAGAACGTGACGATCGGCGAAGGCACAATCGTCGGACGCGGTGTGGCGGTCGAGAACAAGACCACCGTGGGTGCGTTCGTGAAGCTGGAGACGAATGCTTACATCACTGCGTTCTCCACGATCGAAGACCGCTGCTTCGTCGCGCCGATGGTCACCACGACGAACGACAATTTCCTCGGCCGCACGGCGGAGCGTTTCAAGCACACGAAGGGCCCGACGCTCAAGCGTGGTGCGCGCGTCGGCGGGAATGCCACGTTGCTCCCGGGCGTGACGCTCGGCGAGGACGCTCTCGTCGCGGCGGGATCGATCGTGACGAAGGACGTCCCTGCGGAGAAAACGGTGGTCGGCACGCCGGCGCGCGTGTGGCGCGACACGAAGGAGGAGCAACTCCTCAAGAACCAGTGACGTCTCGCGCGGAACACGGCCGACGGTGCGGCGGTGCGCCCGGACTGCCCGTCCATCGACTCGGGCGCCGAAAGTCGCCTCCTCGACGCTGCGTCTGACGCGGTAGTATGTGGGCGGTGAAATGCCTCGGACGTGATTCTTCGGAGGCAACCATGCATCGTCGACCACTCGCACCGCCAGCGCTCGCCGCACTCCTCGTCCTCGGCGCGTGTACGCCCCTCGAACCGCCGGCAACGCCGCCCGATCCCGCGGAGGTGTTCGCCGCCCGCCAACTCCCGGGCGCCCTCACCGCCGACGTGAACGCTCTCGTGCGCGGCAACACGGAATTCGCCTGCGAGATCTACACGCGGTTCGCCGCCACGGACGGCAATGTGTTTCTCTCACCCTTCAGCCTATCCACCGCCCTGTGCATGCTGCACGCGGGCGCCCGCGGTGCGACGAGGGAGGAGATCGCATGGACGTTGCATCTTCCCGCAGGAGGCGCGGGGATCGACACCCTCTACCGCGTTCTTCTGGAGAGCCTCGACCGCGGCGTGTCCTTCGGCGGCTATCGCCTCGACGTGGCCGACGGCGTGTGGGTGCAGAAGGACTTTGCGATTCTCCCAGAGTTCGCGCGCACACTGACGGACGACTACCATGCCACCTCCGCGTCGGCGGACTTCCGCGGCGCGCCGGAGACGTCGCGCCGAGCCATCAACGCGTGGGTTGCGGATCATACCTCGCGGAAGATCACGGAACTCTTCCCCGCAGGGTCCATCAGCGAGTTGACACGCCTCGCTCTCGTCAACGCCGTGTATTTCACGGGGCGGTGGTCGCACGCATTCGATTCGCGCGACACACGGGAGGAGCCGTTCCACGTGAACGACGCGCGCACCGTGACCGTGCCGATGATGTCCCTCAGCGACACGCTGCCGTTTGCGGGTATGAACGGTTTCGACATTGTCGAACTGCCGTACGGAGCGGGCGACATCGTGATGGACGTCATCGTGCCGTCTTCCACGAACGGCCTCGCGCAGGTGGAGGCGGCCCTCACCGCGGACGCTCTGGCAGCGTGGCGTGCACGTCTTCACGTGCAACGCATCGACCTGAAGCTCCCTCGCTTCACCGTGCGGCAGCACGCGTCGCTCAGGGGAATGCTCAGCGCGATGGGTATGCCGACCGTTTTCACCGAGGCGGCCGACTTGACGGGCATCTCCGAACCTGGCGGACTCGCCGCGCAGGCCGTCGAGCACGAGGCCTTCGTGAGCGTGAACGAGGAGGGGACGGAAGCGGCTGCCGCCACGGGCGTCAGCGTCGGTGTCGTGAGCGTGCCGCCCTCGATCGTCGCGGATCGCCCGTTCCTGTTCGTGATTCGCGATCGCGTGACGGGGAGCGTGCTCTTCATGGGACGAGTGGTGGAACCGCGCGACTAGAACGTCACGCTGAACGTCCCGTCGGTGACGGCCCTTGTTCCGGTGGCCGGCGTACCCGGAACTGCAATTCCCGTGAACGAGAACGTCCCAGTCGCGCTGTTCGCCGTCAACGTGTTCATCGTGATCGTGCCGCTGCCGATGCCGGCGGCCGCTTGCCACGTCGTGCCGGTCGTCGTTGAGAAGGTGGCGTTGGCGGGGTCGGTCGCGCCGATTGTGTACGTTCCGGGAACGGTGGCGGGAACGAGGCCGATGCCGATGGCCTGACCGGCTGCGTTGCTCGCGCCGATGGCCAGCACGCCGCTGGAGTAGATCGCGGTGACGAAGTTGGCGGTCCACATAGAGCCGTCGACTCGCGCCGTCAGCGTCCCCGCGGTGTTCCCGCCGCCGCCGGGGTTGTTGGGTGCATCATCGCAGCCCGTTGTTGCGACAAGAAGAACGACCGAAGCCAAAGCGAGAGCGAGACGC
>CAZEPH010000231.1:0-4320 GCA_964514075.1 uncultured bacterium
ACGTCGTAGATGTGAAGCTGCAGACGCAACGTGAGTTCGTTGTCCTCCGTCGCGATATCGGGTGCATTCAGCCCCACTTCCCTCTACGCGGTCTTGAGGAAGCAACCGACCACGCCGGACATCGTGAGAATGCGCCCCCACACGCGCTGCGCGCGGCGCAACATGCCCACGATGGACGTAAACTCCACCGTCTGCAGCTGCTCGAGGAACGCCTGCTGGTTGGCGACGCGCGGATTGCCGGTCACGGCCGCCACGCGCGGCGATCGGAAGTGCGGGATCATCCAGCGGAGGATCTGTGGGTCGGGGTGCGCGTCCGCGTCGATGATGAGCACGAACTCCCCGCGCAGGCACGGCAGCGCATCGTTCAGCGCCATCGCCTTGCCTTCGTTCAAGTGCTTGCGAATGAGGCGCACCTCGCCGCGCTGCACGTACGGCAGGATCACGTCCACCGTGCGATCGGTGGACGCGTCGTCGACGACCACGATCTCTCGGTCGGGATAGTCGATCTGCCGCGCCCAGTGCAGCGTCTCACCGATCGTGCGCTCTTCGCAGAAGGTGGGGATCAGCACGGACACGGCCGGATAGTCGGCGAGAGCCTCGGGGGCCGTCGATCGTTTGTGTTCGCGCCGGAGGTAGAAGTTGATCGCCGTACTCACCCACACGATCGCGCTGATCACGGGGTACGCGCCGAAGAACACGAGGGCGACCCAGTACGCGCGTGAGTGCCCGATCACGTTCACGATGCCCACCAGCGCTTCGTGGCTCACGCGCGATCCGCCGAGGGAACCGCCTCCACCACGTACATCTTCCGGTCGTAGTTGAGGCGCACGCCCAGCAACCGCGCGCGCTGCGACTCTGCCGCCGGCGTGGGCAACACGATCAATCGGCCCAATCGATCGCGCGTCCAATCGACGCGCACGCTGCGCGGAGCGCGTCTGCGGTGATGCGATCGCGCGATACGCATGTTGTGAATCACCCAGAACCCGGTCAGGGCGACGGACGCGATGACGGTAATCAACAGGAACAAGAGGGTCGTCGCAACGAGGCGCGGCGAGACATCGCGCAGAACGACCCACCACCAGCGCAGGAACAACCCCCATGCGGCGGCGGCGATCACAAGGTGGCGGATGCGCCGGAATCCATCCGCTCTGTTGAGGATCCCGGGAGTTGGGCTCTGTCGATCGGTCATGGCCAACGGGCCTAGCATCGTCACCCTGCCCACCTGAGCTTAGGGAAATACGCCGAGCAGGCGTGCTTGCCCCGGGCGCTGCGCCACCCTACTATGTTCGCACTGACCCTGATGTTGGACGGAGGATGTCACTTGAAGATGCACCAGTTTGCCCGGACGGGAGCCACACTGCTCATCGCCCTTTCGCTGTGGACAGTCCACGCTACCGCGCAGATCCAAGACAACAAGGCCGATGCGTTTCTGTCGGGATTCGCCGGCGTATGGGATGGCCCGCCCGCAGGCGGCGAGGCCGCACTCTTGAGCCAAGTCGCTTCCAACGGCTGGCGCCTGAACAACAGGTGGATGCTGTTCTCCGTGGTCGAACGCTCGCAGGGCAAAGCGCGCAAGACGTTCGCCGCCGAAACGTACGTGGGGTACGACCCGGAGGCGAGACGTTACGACGCGTACGTGTTCGACACGATCGGTGCGGCACGCTTTTCCGGCGAACGCGTCGGCGAGAAGTCCCTCGTGCTCACGATGACCGCGGCCGACGGCCACATCGAAAGACTCACTCTCACGCTAGACTCGCCGACTGCGTTCACGCGTCTCCTCGAGACGTCGCGCGACGGATCGCAGTTCACGACGTTTTCGTCGGTGCGGTACACGAAGCGGACAGGCGAAGCGGTGAAGAGAGCCTCCGATCAGTAGTCCGGCCACCGCACGTCCGCTCGTCGTCGTAACGGGTGCGACGGGCTTCGTCGGGCGACACGTGTGCGCGGAGTTGGTGGAGCGCGGCGCGCGGGTGCGCGCGGTGGTGCGCGGGGACGCGGCGCGCGCGCATCTTCCTGGCGTGGACGTCGTGCAGGGCGATATCGGGAATCCGCTCGACGCCTCGAGCGCCGTCGTCGGAGCGGCGGCCGTCGTGCACCTGGTCGGGATCATCGTCGAAACGACGGGCGCCACATTTCAGGGCGTGCACACCGAGGGCACACGGAACGTCGTTTCCGCGATGAGCGAGCGGAAGATCCCGCGCCTCGTGCACATGAGCGCGCTGGGCGCACGCGGCGGAATCGACACGCACTATCTCCGCACGAAAGGCGACGCCGAGCAAATCGTGATGCGGAGCGGTCTCGCGTACACGGTGTTTCGTCCGTCGCTCATTCACGGCCCCGGGGGTGAGTTCACCCGCATGGTCGCGCGCATGGTGCGGTCGTTTCTGCCCGTGCCCGTGATCGGCGACGGCCTGTACCGCCTGCAGCCCGTGTACGTGAAGGACGTGGCGCGCGTGTTTGCGGACGCCGCTCTCAACGGAACGGGCGTGGGCGAGTCGTTCGACGTGGGCGGTCCCGAAACGTACACATACGATGGACTGCTGGACGCCTTCGGCATGGCGCTCAAGGGACACCGGCCGTCCAAGATCCACCTGCCCGTTTCGCTGATGCGTCTTGCGGCGCGTGTGCTCGAGGCGCTGGCGCCGGTCCCGCCCGTCACACGAGATCAGATCACCATGCTGCTGGCGGGCAGCACGTGCGACACGACGCCTCTCGTTCAGCGCTTCGGCATCGCCCTGACATCGCTCGGGGCCGCGCTGGAGCGGTACGCCCCGGAGATCACCGCTTAGGGGAGTGAATCGCGATCGCCTCGGCACGCTCCGCGCCGGAGGGAAACGCGAGCCGCAGCGTGTCGTATTCTCCCCGGCTCCATCGATCCAGACGACGCGCCGTTTCGGCCGCGTCTGCGTCCCCGCGATTCGCCGACGGCACCGCCACGCGCAGCACGCCCGGATCCCCGAGATCGCTCAGCAAGCGCACCGAGACGCCGTGCGTGTACTCCATCGTCGCGGGCAGCGCACTCGCCCCGTGGTTCACCGTGTTCTGGTCGCCCGGCGCAGGCAGCGCGGGGCCAGCGAAACGCGGAACGGCGTGGCGCAACCGCGCACGATGCGCGCGCGACCAGGTCCAGCGCGCCGGATCGTTCCCGAGTGAGTCGGCGAGCAGACGCTCGACATCGCGCAGGCTCGCGAGTAGCACGGCCGGCGCCGTTTCGCGCGCGGCCGTGCGCGGATCGTCCCACCACGCCGCGGCGTCTGCGTCGCGCAGCATGCGCGCGAAGAGCGCGCGCGATCCGGTCATCTCGGCGTGACGGCGCGTGCGCGAAAGCCACGCGCGGAAGATCGTCGCACCGGTCGCGTCGCCGTGCGCGCGGCGATCCCACGCCCGCAGCGTCTCGATCGATCGCAGCTCGCGCTCCGTCACGCCGGGGGCGCGCTCCGCGAGAGCGCACATCGGTTCGAGGAACGCATCCGCTTCCGGAACGTGCACGTCGAGCTGCACGCGCGCCATGTCGTCGAGTGTCAGCGGGCGATCCGCCTGCGCGAGCAGGGTGTGAATGCGCGCGGCGCGGAAGTCGTTGGCCGCGTACGGACCCAGCACGGGCCCTTGGCGCGACGGTTCGTTGTTCGCGCTCACGAGGAATCCGTGCGGCGGATCGTCGGCGAACGGAAGCGAATCCGCCGGGATCATCCCGCGCCACGCGGCGGGCGACGTCCACCCCGGGCGCGGATACGGCGACGCGTCCACCGCGCGCCGCGGAATCGCGCCCACCGCTTGATACGCGATGTGCCCCGCGTCGTCGGCCATCACCACGTTGAGCGTGGGCGTCACGATGTGCCGCACCCTCTCGCGCAGGTCATGCACGGTGCGTGCGGACTCGAGCCCGATCGCACCGAGATCGATCGTACGCTGCGTGAGTGGCGCCCACTGCACGGCAAATCCGCGGCGGCCGTCGCGGTCTTTCACCAGAATCGGCCCGTGCGGGGTGACGTCGCGCGTGTAGGGAACAGGGAGCATGAGCGGCCCGAGCCTGTAGCGCAGGCCGAGCGGTCCGCGCGCGATCGCCTGCCACTCGTCGCCGGCGCGTGCCGCGCGTCCGTCCGGGGAGAGCAGCTCCGTCGTGTAGTCCACCACGTCCGCGCCGAGCGCGGTGATCCCCCACGCGACGTGCGCGTTGCGTCCGGAGATGATCACGGGCACACCGGGGACCATGACACCGGCAGCATCGAGGGTGTCCGGCACGGCGACGTGCACGAGATACCACACCGACGGCGACTCCAACTCGAGGTGCGGATCGTTTGCGAGGAGCGGCTTGCCGCT
>CAZEPH010000231.1:4330-5028 GCA_964514075.1 uncultured bacterium
GCGGACAAAGCGCCGCTCACCGTCCATGCATTGCTCGCTTCGCGCGTCTCGCGCATGCCAGCAGCGGCAGCGGCGCCAGCGCGCGTTTCTCCCTCGACCGTGGAATACCGCACGAGCGGCGGCTGCCGCATGAACACATCCGTGCGACGCACGCCCCACGACTCGCGGCGGTGCTGGTTGTCCACCTCCGCCGTGTCGAAGTCCAGCGTCAGACCCTGCGCAAGCGTGAGGGCGATCGTGTCGGAGCGACGCCATCGCTGCGGCGCCTTCCCGAGCGCGCGGTACTCGCGCGGAAGCGCGAGGTCCGGTGTGTCGATGTACGCGTTCACGCCGTCGGCGAACGCGTCGAGTGCGCGCGTGGCGAAGTCGGAGGGATCGCAGCGCGCGGCGGCGGAGTCGGCCCATGCGGAGAGACCCAAAATGCGAGCGGCGCCGTCTTCGCGCAGTGCCGCGTTGCCCAGGAGTGACGCTGCCGTTCCGCGCGCGCGACGCCGCATCCAGTCCAATTGCCACAACCGGTCGCGCGCCGTGACGTAGCCCAACACGCGGTACATGTCGAGTCGCGACGCAGCCAGAATGTGCGGCACCCCGAGCGTGTCCCACGCGACCGTTGCCTCCGCCTGCAGGCCGGGAATCGCAGCGCTCTGGAGCGGATCGATGACCGCGCGCGGTGTGCGGGGTGCGGGAGCGGCGTGCGC
>CAZEPH010000232.1:0-5019 GCA_964514075.1 uncultured bacterium
TTGCTCTCGAAGGACGTGACGTTCCGCGATCTGGGTCTCGTGATCATCGACGAAGAACATCGTTTCGGCGTGCGGCACAAGGAGCGCATTCGCACGATGCGCGACCTGACAGACGTCCTGACGCTCACGGCGACGCCCATTCCGCGCACGCTGCACATGAGTCTGCTCGGCGCGCGCGACATGTCGGTCATCGAGACCCCGCCGCGTAACCGTCTCCCCATTCACACGGAAGTCATCGAATGGGACGACACGGTGATCGGCGATGCGCTCATGCGCGAAGCGGATCGCGGGGGACAGTCGTTCGTCGTGCACAACCGCGTGCAGACGCTGCACAGCAGAGCAGAGGATATACAAAAGCTCGTGCCCGGACTGCGCGTCGGCGTCGCGCACGGGCAGATGACGCCGCACGCGCTCGAAAACGTGATGCACGACTTTCTGCAACGCCGCTACGACATCCTCGTGTGCACGATGATCGTCGAGTCCGGTCTGGACATTCCCACGGCCAACACGATGATCATCGATCGCGCGGATGCGTTCGGTCTCGCGGAGCTCCACCAGCTGAGAGGGCGCATCGGCCGCAGCAGCGAGCGCGCGTACGCGTACCTCATGGTCCCGAAGAACCGCGTGCTGACGGAAACCGCCGAGAAGCGCTTGCGCGTGATCGAGGAGTACGGCGACCTCGGAGCCGGATTCAAGATCGCCATGCGCGACCTGGAGATTCGCGGCGCCGGCAACTTACTCGGTCCGGAGCAGCACGGCTTCATCGTGAGCGTGGGATTCGACCTGTACTGCAAGCTCCTCGAGGAAGCGGTGCACGACATTCGCGGACAGACAGACGACGACGTGATCGACACGCGTCTGACGACTGATATCACCGCGTATCTCTCCGAGGATCTCGTACCCGACGAAAAGGACCGGCTCGCGCTGTACAAGAGGCTCGCCGACGCACGCGACGTGGAGCAGGTCGCGCGTCTCGAAGAGGAGGTGCGCGACCGCTTCGGCGCCATCAGCGGGCCGGCGCACAACCTGATCACACTGCGCCGCTTGCGTGCCGAAGGACGCCTGGCGCGCGTGCGCGTTCTCACCGTGCGGACCACTCTCGTGGAAGCGGAAATGGCAGGCGAGATCACGCGACCCATGGCCGAAGCGCTCATGAAGCGCCTGTCCAACGCGTGGCCCGTGGAGTTCGACCTGGGATCGCGCCACGCCGTGCGGCTCCCGATGCGCGGCGAGAACCGCAACTCGGCGGAGGCGCCGATGCGCGCGGCGGAGGCGTTGTTGCGAGTCCTCCGTGATTTTGTTACCGTCCGCGAGCTTGAGCCAACCGTTGCCGGTGGATCCACGGCCACCGCTCAATGATCCGATCGCACACGCCAGTTGCGTACACTCGCGCGGTTCCCTCAGACGGCGCGCGGTCGGCCGATGAACTACATACTATAGAGGACTTCAGCGAATGAACGTGCGTCATGCCCGAGCGATCGCTCTGGGAATTGCGATCCTCAGCTTCCCTGCCGGGTGCACTTCGTCCAACGCCCAGCGCGTCGTCGCGACAGTCGGCGGCAAGTCGATCACCGTGGGCGACATGGAAGCCGTCGCCACCAAGCTCGACCAAAGCTACTTCGGCTCCGATCCGGACAGCACGATTCGCCGCCGTCTGCTGGAAGACCTCATCAACAAGACGCTCCTCGCGCATGCGGCGGAGGACGCCGGCCTCGCGAAGGTGGACTCGATCGCGCGCCAGCTCGATGTGGCCACGACCACGCAGATGTACGACCTGCTCTTCCAGCACGCCATCGCAAGCAAGCTCAAGGTCACCGATGCGGAGATGAAGAAGCGGTACGACCGCATGAAGGACTCCATGGTCGTGAAGCACATTCTGGTGGACCGGCAGTCGCAGGCGGACAGTCTCGTCGCGCAATTGAAGAAAGGCGCCTCGTTCGACTCTCTCGCGAAGCGCTTCTCCAAGGACACGTACTCCGCGGAGCAAGGCGGGCTGCTCCCGACGTGGTCGACCGGTGCGATGGTGCAGGAGTTCGAGGATGCCGCCTACGCACTCAAACCCGGAAGCACGAGCGCGCCGGTGAAGACGCGTTTCGGCTGGCACATTCTGCGCCTCGTGGAGCGCCGGCCCGCGAAGGATCTGGCGCCGTTCGACGACAAGATGAAGGAGCGCCTCAAGCCTCAACTCGAACAGGTCACGCGCGACAAGGTCCTCCTCGCGTACCTGGATGGGTTGCGCAAGCAATACAAGATGCAGTGGGCGAGCGACGGCGTGCAGCGCGCGGACGCCGCGCTCTCGGCCTACCGCAAGGCCACGGGCGACACGATGCCGCTGATAGGGCTCCGAAAGGTCAATCCGGCCGCGGTCGACGCGATCCCGAATGCGGTCACGAAAGCGGACAGCAACTTCGTCATCGTCCGCTGGTCACCGGATTCCACCGTCACGGTGGGGCGTGTGCTCATGCTGCTCGCGCAGCGTCCGTCGTTCGCGCGCCCCGCACCGGGCGATACCGCAAAGGTGCGAGAGTTCATCGACCAAATCTCGCTCGGCAGCGTGCTCAAGGAAGAAGCGAAGCGCTTGAAGCTGGATGAAAAACCCGACGGCAAACGCGCCATCGCCGACAAACGCGAGGAGATCCTGGTCACCACGTTCTATTCCTACGAGGTGGAACGGAAGGAACAAGCCACCGAGGATGAAGCGCGCGCATACTACGACCAGCACCAAGACCTCTTCCAGGGCAGGGCGAAGGTGAACGTCTATCGCATCACCGCAACGTCCAAGTCGCAGGCGGATTCGATCTACGCGATCGTCCGGTCGGGTGCGAAGACGATCCAGCAGGTGGGCAAAGAGTACGGCGCGAACAACGACGAGAAGGTGAGCTTCGGGTTCGCCGGGCCGACAGGAATGCAGATCGTGCAGGACGATCCGAACGACATGACGGCGCGCGCTTACGGTATGGACGTCGGACAGGTGAGTCAGCCGATGGAGTATCCGGCGGGTTCGGGGCAATGGGTGGTGTTCCAAACCACCGGAAAGGCGCCGGCCGGTGTGCAGCCGTTCGACCAGGTTGCGCGGCAGGCACACCTCGCTGCATCGGTCGAGCGTCAGGAGAGGCGCGTCGGTGCGCTTCTCGCGGAGCTCACGCAGAAGTACCCCGTGATGCGCAATCTGAAGGCGCTGGCGAACGTGAAGATCCCGCCGCACGCCACACCGCCGCCGCCGGCATCGTCCGTCGCACCCATCGGAGGATCCAAGTAGTGACGCAGATCACACGCGGCCTCGCCGCGCTCGCATTCGCGGCGTGCGTGACGGCCGCCGGCGCGCAGGCGCAGCAAAGCGCCGCTCCCGATTCTTCCGAAGTGCTCGACGGCATCGCCGCGGTCGTCGGAAACGACGTCGTGCTTCTCTCCGAGGTGGAGCAGGAGAGCTTTCTCGCAGCGTCGCAATCGGGACTCGACCCGGCCGACACGACGCGCGTGCGGCAGATCCGGCAGAACGTTCTCGACCAACTCATCGACGAGCGCGTGGTGCTGCAGGAGGCCGCGCGTCAAGGCGTGACCGTTCCAGACTCGGTCGTTCTCGTGCGCGCCCAGGATGCGCTCAATCGCACGAAGCAGCGGTTTCCATCGGATGCGGAGTTCGAGAAGGCGCTCAGCGGGCAAGGCACCTCGGAGAAGGACCTCCTCGATCGCTACAAGACGGATGCGCGCAAGAGCCTTCTGGCGGGTGTGCTCGTGGATCGCGAGGTGGGCAGCCGCGTTACGGTCACCGACAAGGACGTGGACGAGTACTTCGCGCAACATCACGACGAACTGCCGAAGAAGCCCGCGTCAGTTCGCTTGTCTCAACTCGTCCTCGTGCCGTCCGCGTCGCAGGCGCTTGAGGACGCCGGCCGCGAAAAGGCGCTGGGACTGCTCGCGCGCATCAAAGGCGGTGCGGACTTCGCGAAGGTCGCGAGCGAATCCAGCGACGATCCCGGCACCGCGACGCGCGGCGGCGATCTCGGTTGGTTCGGGCAGAACGAGATGGACCGCACGTTCGAGAACGCCGCGTTCAGCACGCCGCCGGGACAAATCGCCGGGCCGGTCCGGACGCGCTACGGCTACCACCTCATCAAGGTGGAAGAGCAGCGCGGCGGACGCGTGCACGCGCGTCACATTCTCGTGCGCGTCAAGCCGAGCGCGGCCGACGTCGCGCGGACGCGCAAGCAGATGAACGACCTGCGCGCGCGCATCGCGAAGGGCGAGAGCTTCTCCGCGCTGGCGTCCGCGTACTCGATGGATCCCGGGAGCAAGGACCGCGGAGGCGATCTGGGCGATGTGCCGCAGTCGCAGCTCACGCCAACCCTGCGCGGCGTCGTGGACTCGCTGGGCGTCGGCGGTGTGAGCCGCGTTCTGTCGGATGACGACGTCTTCTACCTGTTCTCCGTCACCGGACGGTCCGCCGAGGTGCCGTATCAGCTCCACGAAATACGCACCGATCTGCAGGAACTCGTCCGGCAGCAACGCCTGCAGGATGCGTACGAGACGTGGGTGAAGGCGCTTCGTTCAAAGGTCTTCATCGACGTGAAGCCGCGCGCGCAAGGATGATCGAGGGCTGATGGTCGAACTGACGCACGTCGTCAAGACATTCGGGTCGCACGTTGCGCTGAACGACGTGTCACTCCGCCTCAAGCACGGCGAAGCGGTCGCTCTCGTGGGACCGAACGGGTGCGGCAAGTCGACGGTCCTTCGGTTGATCATGATGGAAGAACTGCCCACGCGCGGCATCGTGACCGTGGGCCAGTGGTCGAGTCAGAACATGAATGCACGCCGCATGTCCGAGCTGCGCCGGCGCATCGGCGTCGTGTATCAGGATTTTCGCCTGCTCCGCGACCGGTCCGTGTACGACAACGTGGCGCTGCCGCTGTACGTGAGCGGACAGTTGACGCTCGCCGAGGTGCAGCGCCGCGTGAACGACGCCCTGGCAGCCGTGGGCGTGCCGGATCGCGCGCGGTGGCTGCCGACCTATCTTTCCGG
>CAZEPH010000233.1:0-5017 GCA_964514075.1 uncultured bacterium
GGCCTGGAGCAGGCGCACGAGAATGTTCTCGACGTCCTCGCCCACGTATCCCGCCTCGGTGAGACACGTCGCGTCCACGATCGCGAACGGCACCTTGAGGTACTTCGCGAGCGTGCGCGCGAGGAGCGTCTTCCCGGTGCCGGTCGGCCCGATGAGCAGGATGTTGCTCTTTTCGAGCTCCACGTCATCGGCGCCGGTCGTCGAGTAGATGCGCTTGTAGTGGTTGTAGACGGCGACGGAGAGCGTCTTCTTCGCACGGTCCTGCCCGATGACGTAGTCGTCGAGGACGCGCTTGATCTCCGACGGCTTCGGCAAGTTGCCCTTGAGGCTCGGTTGCTCGCGCTCGACCTCCCCTTCGAGGATGTCGTTACACAGCTTCACGCACTCGCTGCAGATGTAGACCGAAGGCCCCGACACGAGCCGGGCGACCTCTTCCTGCCCGCGCCCGCAGAACGAACAACGAATCGGGTGCGGCGATGCAGCGCGCTTCTTCATGTCGGGTCGTCCTCGTTCGGTCGTATCGTCCACGGTCAGGCCGACGGCGGTGGCGCCGTCTCTCCAGTGGTGGCGGACTTGTCCTTCTTCGAAATGACGCTGTCCACTAAACCGTAGGCCTTCGACTCCTCCGCCGACAAGAAATGATTGCGATCGGTGTCGCGCTCGATCACCTCGATCGGCTGGCCGGTGTGGTGCGCGAGGATGCCGTTGAGCTTCTTGCGCAGCATGAGAATCTCTTTCGTGTAGATCTCCAGGTCGCTCGCCTGCCCCTGTGTGCCGCCGAGCGGTTGATGGATCATGACACGTGCGTGCGGCAGCGCGGAGCGCTTGCCCGGTGCGCCGGCCGCGAGGAGCACCGCCGCCATGCTCGCCGCTTGCCCCATGCAGATCGTCGCCACGTCCGGGCGGATGAACTGCATCGTGTCGTAGATCGCGAGACCTGCCGACACAACGCCCCCCGGGCTATGGACGTACAGGTTGATGTCCCGATCCGGATCCTCGGCCTCGAGGAACAACATCTGGGCGATGATCAGGTTCGCGACGTTATCGTCGATCGGCGTTCCGATGAAGATGATGCGGTCCTTGAGCAGCCGCGAGAAGATGTCGTACGCGCGCTCCCCTCTTCCCGTCTGCTCGACAACGATCGGTACGAGTGCCATCTCTCTCCCTGATTGTGGCGGTGTGACGACCTAGCGTCCGGGAACGATGAGTCCTTTGCCCGGGGCAGGCGCGGATCCCGTGCCGCCGCCTGGCAGTATGATGCGCGACCGGCCTTCTCGTCTCTTGGTATCGACCGTGATTGCGGCCTGCTCCACCAGAAAGGCTAAGACCTTGCCGTGCAAAATGTCACGGGCGACGCGTTCGAGCCGGTTCTCCTTTTCCATCGCCTCCCGCAGCTTCGTCGCGGCGACCCTGTTGCGATCTGCCACGCGGCGGATCTCCGCGTCCACCTCCGCGTCGGTGACGTCGATGTTCTCGTGCGCGGCGATGGAGTCGAGGAGCACGTCGCGCTTGAGTTCCATCGTCGCGGCGGCTTCCAGTTCCTGCGGATTGCGCGGCGCGCGCCCCTCCTCCTGCGCGATGCGCGCTTCGGCCTCGACGCTGCGGCGCACGACCTCGCGCTGCGTCGGCGACAGATCGATCGCCGTGTGCGCGAGGAGATGGTCGACGATGCGCCCGGCGATTACGCGCATGGAACGGCTCGTTTCGCTCTCGACGAGCAACTGCCGGATGCGCGCGCGGCCGATGTCCGCAGACTCGCCGAGGCCGGACTGCTGGAAGAACGCCTCGTCCGCCGGCGGCAGAACGATCTCGCACACGTCCACCACGTTCACGTGCAGCTCGCGATTCGGCGTGGCCGGGTCGAGCACCACCCGCTTCACGTCGCCCTTCATCACGCCGTCGAGAGCGTGGCCAAGCGGCTCCGATTGCAGCTCCGGCGTCAGTTCCACCTGCAGGCGGCGCGTCTGCTCCTGCACGGGTTCCGCGCCCGCGTCCACCTCGGCAACGTCGATGATCAGCACGTCGCCCTGCTGCGCGCGGCGGTACGCCGGCGCGATGTCCGCAACGCGGCGGCGCAAGTCCGTGAGCGCGTCCTCCACGTCCGCTTCTTCTACCTCGAAGACCTCGCGCGTCATCGCGAGTCCCTTGTATCCGGTGACCTCGACGTACGGACGCACTTCGAGCGTCATCGTGAAGGACAGGTCGCTGCCCGGCGACCACGTGAGTTCCTCGACGCGCGGGCTGTACGACGGATCAGGGATCGACTTCTCCAACACTTCGCGCGCAGCGGGTTGCAGCACGCGCTCGATCGTGCGTTCGCGAATCGTCTCGCCGAATTGCTTCTCGATGACGGACGGCGGCACCTTGCCCTTGCGAAATCCAGGGAGCGCGGCTTGCGACTGAATCTCCCGCATCACCTGCTGGCGCACCGATTCCACGTCGTCCGCCGGAACGGCGACCGCCACGCTGCGCATGAACTTATCTGTCTCGGTAACTTCGACCTTCACGTCTGGGGCATCTCCGTGTGAAAGGTGGGAGAAGGCGCGTGGTGCGAGAGGGGGGATTCGAACCCCCACGAGTCGCCTCACTGGATCCTAAGTCCAGCGCGTCTGCCAGTTTCGCCACTCTCGCGCACTCTCGCAGTGTGGTGCGGTCTGGAGCGGACGCGCGGCAGTATAGCAGCGAGTCCGGGACGCGTCGACGGCCCAACGGACTTCCGTTCCGGACCGGGGAGACTGTACTATCGATGCGGAACTGCCGCGCGTCGCGCACCTCACCAGAGCGTCGAACATCATGCCCCTAATCCGTCGGCTCCTCTTTGCCTTCGTGTTGCTTCTCGCCGTCTGGCCGGCTGTCGCGTGCGCGCAGGACAGCCTTCACTTCGGCTTGTTCCGCTACCGCGACGAGAGCCCCGACTACCAGAGCCTTCACCACTTGAACGCCCAGTGGGCCCAGCGCTCCGTCTTTCCACTTAGCAGCCCGTTTTGGTACTTGATCCTCGATGCGGATCGCGCCGTCGAATCGGCCGGGCTCGCGGGCCTGGAACTCTCCCTCGTGTTTTCTTCCGCGACCGGCGACTCGTTGAGCGCGTATCTGCCACCGGACTCCGCGCTCTGGGATACGCTCGTGACCGGCATCGTGGAGCGCTACGACGGCGACGGCGTGGGCGACATGAAGAACCTGCGCGTCCCGGTGAAGACGTGGCACGTCGAGGAAGAAACCTCTTTTTGGAAAGACACCGACGAGGCGTACATCGAGTACTTCCGCTGGACCGCGCGCGCGATCCGGCGCGCCGACTCGACGGCGCAGGTCGCCCTGATGGGACTCGGCACGCAGATGCTCTGGAACGCCGCGTTCTTCGATGGATACGTGTCCATCGGCCCGCCGCCCGGGATGCGCGTGGCGCAGGACGATCCTGGACTCATTCGCTTCCGCCGCCTCGTCACGTACATGCTGGCGGAGAACAACTACGACGTCACCGACCTGCACTTGTTTATCACCGAGCCGGTGGTGAAGGGGCTGGTGGAGTGGTTACAAGCGCGCACGCCGTTGCCCGAGCGTCCTGTGTGGGTGTACGAAGCGGGCGCGCCCTTCGAAACGGTCGCGAACGGCTACACGGATTCGCTGCAGGCGTGCTTCACGGCGTACATGATCGGGGACGCGCTCGCGAACGGTGTGGACCGCATCGCGCTGCAGTACTTCTACCCATCGCCGGACGGCCTGTTCTCGGACGAACCGTTCGTGCGCATCGCACTCGTCGACTCGGTGGCGGTCGACTCGACGACGGGGCGCATCATCCCGTCGAAGACGAAACCGGCGTACGAAACGTACGCGCTCCTGGCGGAGAAGCTCGCTGGATACACGTCGGTGACGGACGAATCGAGCCGCGGCGTCGGGCGCGATACGTCCAACGTGTACTATTACTCGTTCCTCACGCCCACTGGCGTGGTCGGCCTCGTGTGGGCGTATCCCGACACGGTGCCCGCGTACGTCCGCGTCAACGCAAATCAGGGGCTCTTGCGTGTCACGCACATTCCCACGCGGCGTGGCGTGTCGGCGGATGACGCGCACGTCGAGTACATCGCCTACATCGACAGCCTGGCGCGCATCACCATCGGACCGGGGCCCGTGCTGATCGAGCTCGGCGGCGTGTTCGTGGTCGGCGTGGACGAGGCGCCGCATGCGGCGTCTCTCGATGCGCCGCGCATTTCGGTGTTTCCGTTCGTTGCGCGCTCGCACGTGGCGCTGCGCGCGCGCGCCCCGGGGGGACGCATTCTGCTCACCACCGCGAGCGGACGCATGATCCGCACGCTCGCGCTGCCTCACGCGGACGCAGAAACTACGATCGAGTGGGACCTCACCGACGACGGCGGGCGGCCCGTTCCCGCCGGCACGTACTGGGCCTCGCTCGCGGGCGATCAGCGGCGACGCCACGCGTCGCGCTGTATCGTGGTGCGCTAGCGAAACAGGGACTTGATCGCCCCCCACGTGCTCGGCTCCGCCGCGGACGCGGAGGAGAACTTCTGCACGTCGTTCCGGAACGGGTCGGCGACGTAGAGCGTGTTGTCCGGACCGAGCGCGAGGACGTCCACCGCGAAGAACTGTCCGTCGCCCAGCCCGAAGCTCCCGACCTTCGTCTCGAAGACGCCGCTCGCCGAGAAGCGCTGCACGCGGTAGTTGCCGTGGTCGGTCACCCACACGTCGCCGGCCGCGTCCACCTTCACGTCGGTGGGTGAGAACATCTGGCCGTCGCCGGTTCCGGAGCCGCCGATCACTTGGACGAACACCCCGGTCGACGAGAACTTCTGCACGCGGTTATTCCCGGAGTCCGCGACGTACACCGATCCGTCCTCCGCCACCGCGATGCCCCGCGGTTCGTCGAACTGGCCGTTCGCCGCGCCGCTTCCGCCCCACTCGCGCACGAACACGCCCGCGTCGGTGAACTGCAGCACGCGGTCACGCGTGTGATCGGTAACGTAGAGGCCGCTCGCGGGATGACGCGCGATCCCGTCGGGAA
>CAZEPH010000234.1:0-5008 GCA_964514075.1 uncultured bacterium
GACTCCCACGCGAGCGTTCCCGTCGTCAGGTTGCGGATCGCGAACGTCACCGGCCGGTGAGCGGGGCCGCGCGGGGGATCGTACTGAAGCATGATCGGCTGGAAGTCGGCGTCGATCGGCAGGCGAAGCAACTCGACGCGGGCGGCGGAGCCGCGGAGAGGTGCGGACAGGAGGAGCACGTGAACGGCTCCGCCGCGCGGTTCGCGCGGGAGGGGGGAGACGCTCGCACCGAGAGAGTCACGCAGCCGACCGGCTTCGTCGCGTACCTCGCTCAACTCGCGTGCGACGCGCATGTTCGCCTCGTACAGGCGACGAACGTCGCGCATCGCGTCCCACGCCAGGAGACCGAAAGCCACCGCAAGGACGCCGAAAGCCGCCGTCGCAAGCTGCGGCACGCGCGCCGGCCAGGACAGAGGGATTCCCTCGAGCATCCTCCACCACGGGGCACGTGCCTCGGCGTGTGCGCGCCGCACGATCGCCACCTCGACCTCGCACGCGGGACATGCGCGCACGTGCGCGCCGATCCGATCCGCGATGCCGGCCCGGAGGTCCGTCTCGCCGGTTGCGAACGACACGAGGTCGTCCTCCGCGGGGTGATGCGAGAAGAGCTCGGCATCGTGCGCCCCTACTTCCCGGCGGATGTCCTCGATGAGAGTCATCGTGTCCCGGCAGTGAGCGCACTGCGTCACATGATCGCGCACGGAGGCGGCGTCCTCCGCACCGAGCGCGCCGTTGACGTACTCCGTCAGAAGTGAGGCCGTGCGCCTGTGAATCATGAGTTCCTCCCTCGCCGGCGGGTACCGGCGCACCGAATGCAGCTCCCCGCTCTCCTGCCGGACGGCAAGAGTGTGGTCATTCGGCGGCGCCGGCCCGCCAGAGCGAGCAGCAGTTGCGGAGAGGTGAAGAGGGGGAGATCCCTGTGACGTACTGGTTGCGCATCCCCGCACGACGCCGAGCGGATTCAGGCGCAATCCATCTTGCACTGCGTGCGACCGGAACCTCCGCGCTCACGGGGAGCAGCGTGCCGCACAACACCTCGCACGTGAGCCTCTTTTGCGACGGATTCACGATGTCGACGACGACGGTCCCGCCCGGTGCACGGAAGAACGCGATCTCCGACTCGGCGTCGGAGAGACCCCAGCACAGATAGTCATCGCCCTGCGACACGATGAGATCCACATCTCCTTCCTTGCTGCGGGCCGCGATCGCGACGAACCGTCCCTCAGCGGGCGTCATCGTAAAGGTCTTGGCGGAAACCGGATCGAGGACGACCATGTTCGGCGGAACGACCTCCGTGAATGTAACTCCCGGCTCTTCGGGCGCCGGTCGGGATGCGGTCCACACGATCGGTGCTTTCGGTGTCGCTGCCGTCGCGTCCCGAGCTGTTGCCGTCGGGGCGACGACGACGGATTGAACACCCACAAGCAGAGTTGCTGTCACCACGAAGAGCCTCGCACGACTCGAGCACATGTGCCCACCTTCCTACTTCCGGCTCGCATTCACACGAGCCGTCGCTTCGCTTCAGCGGGCGCGCGGGGAGCTGTGGGCGCGCATCCGGAGGGTCACTCCGTTGCTGTCTCGTTCGTATGAGGCGGCGCTTCGTTAGCGCCCAAGTGAACGCATGCCGCCATCAGATAGGCATGGTCCTTTCGTCACTGTTGTGTAGCCGACCGACGCAAACCTAGAGTTCGCATGTTTGAGCCGTTGCGTCCTCCCCACACGCTCCGAGGTGTCGTGAAAACTCCGCGACCGATCGCACTGCACGGTCCGGAGCGGCGTGACATGCAACAGGGTGCATCCCGCTCCACCGATGACACACCGCACGAGGTGGCACTGTTCGTCGCCGGGGATCCCGCGACCCACAAGTGTGTCGAGCGATGGGCCGCCGAAATCGTCCACTTCAAATACTGCTGGATTCCCAGCGAAGACCGCCGGGACGTCGTCCGCGATACCATTGCGGCCGTGTGGCGCGTGGCCGCCGCGGGACGGCTGGATCCCGAAAGGGGATTCCGTGCGTTCGTCCGTCGCGTCGCGATGGCGCGATGCGTGGACTACCTCCGCAGGCGCCGGTCGTTCGTGTCGATGGACGATGTCACACTCGAATCGCGTGCGTTGACTCCGTACGACAGGGCGCTGCGCCGCGACCGCAGCCGCCAACTGCGCTGGGAGATTCGCGGGCTCGGCGAAACATGTCGCGACCTCGTGCGGCTTCACTTTCTCGACGATCTCCCGTACGCGACCATCGCCGAGCGCATGCATCGCACTACCGGCGCACTCCGCGTCAAGATGATGGCGTGCTTGAAAGAGCTGCATGACCGACTCGAGCGCTGGGACGAGGCACGGTAGATCATGCGCCCCGCATTCCCTCGGTCGATCCGCGCACATCTGCTGGTCGTCCTGCTCTCCGGCGCGGCGACCTCCGTCGCGGCAGCGCAGAACGGCGTTCCGGCATCGGCGAGCGGGTCGCAGGATTCGTCTGCCGTGCGCGTCGTGCGAGCGCTCCTGGCGCAGTGGCGCAACGCCGAAGCCGAGAGTATCGCCCGTGCGGAGGCCGCGCGGCGCGAAGCGGAAGGCGACACGACGTCGCTGGTCTACGCGCAATTGCTGGACGCGCTCGGAGAATGCGCCGGGCGGCGCTCCAAGGGCGGCCCGAGCACGCTCGCCCTGCCCCGCCGTGCGATCGCGATCAAACGCTCGATCCTGGGTGAGCGCTCCCCGGAGCTGGCACGCAGCCTGATCGTCGAGGCGAATCTCCTCCGGTACGGCGACCGGTTCGCCCTCGGAGACTCCGTGTTTGCGGTCGCCCAGTCCATCGTGGAAGCCGCGCTTGGTCCGAACCACGCTCGGGTGGCCGAGGTGCTTCTGAGCCGGGGGAATGCGGCGCGAGAAGGCGGGAACTACGCACTCTCGGAGACGTGCCTCACGCGCGCTCTGGCCATCCGCGAACGCGAACTGCACGCCGACGACCCGGAACTCGCCGCGGCGCTGAATTCGATGGGTCTGCAGCGGATGGTCACGGGGGACTACGACGAAGCGCACCGTCTGATGAGCCGGTCGCTCGCCATTCGCGAGGCGGCGTTCGGACCGCACGGCGTCACCGTGAGCATGTCACTGAAAAATCTGGGAGCGCTTCTCTATCTCACCGGCGACCTCGCGGGTGCACGGACAGCCATGGAGCGTGTCATCGCGATACGCCAGGATGCGATGGGTCCGGACGAAGCGCTGGTGGGCTCCGCAATCAACGACATCGTTCCACTCCTCCTCGCCCTGGGTGACCTGGAGACGGCGGACACGCTCTCCGTCCGGGCTCTGTCCATCCTCGAGGGGCGGCTCGGGGGGGGCGCGCGCTTCCTGTCGAGAGCGTTGGCGAATCGCGGCGACGTTCTCCAGGCGAAAAGGGATCTGGCGGGATCTCAGGCCGCATACGAGCGAGCGGCTAAGAACACGAGCAATGTGGTGGGTCCGGAGAGCACCTTGCTGCCGTCGCTGCTGCGGCGTCTCGCAATCGTGCGAAGCGAGTTCGGCGACCTGGCGGGTGCGGTGGAGTTGCTGCAACGGTCTTTGTCGATCGATCAACAGAACCGTCGCGCAGACCACCCGGACATCGCCGCGACGCAGCGCGTGCTGTCCGCTGTGCGGCTGCGCGAGGGAAACACCGCGGCAGCCGACTCGCTGGCCGCGCGCGCTCTCGCGATCTACGAAAGAGCCTTCGGTCCAACGCACCCTGCTGCATTGGGCGCAGCAATCGACCTCGTACGCGCACGACTCGCCCGCGGATCACGTTCCGAGGCATGGGACCTTGCGCTGAAGGTCGAGGACGACCAGCGTGAATGCCGCCGTCTGTATGCGCGCTCGCTACCGGCTTGCACCGCGTTTGCCCGGCTTCTCTCCGGTCAGACGGGACTCGACATCGCTCTCGACATCGCGGCGACCGGAGTTCCACCGAGAGCATGGGAGCGCTTGTGGGACGCGGTCATTCGCTCGCGCGGCATCGTCGTGCAGGAACTCGCGCTCAACCAACGGATCGTCGCGGGAGCAACCACCGTGATGAAAGCAAGCGAGCGTGCGCGCAGTACCGGTTCGCGGCTTGCCGGCATCGCGACCCGGGAAGGGCAACAGGAATCACCCGAGTCTTACCGGAAGCACTTCGAGATGGCGGCGCGCGCGCATCGCGATGCCGAAGTGGAGTTGAGCCGTGTGAGCGCCGACTTTCGCGCCGCGCAGTTCTCGCTGCAACTGGGATTCGTGGAACTCAAGGGCTTGCTGCCGGCGAATGCGGCTCTGGTGGCGTACAGCCGGTACGAAAGAAGCGCGCGTCCGTCTGATGCGGCGTATGCGGCCTTCGTGCTCGGGCCGGGCGGAGATGTCTGGTTTGGCTCTCTGGGACCGGCGGCCGTCGTCGATTCGGCGGTTGCCTTGTGGCGCACCGAAGTCTCGCGCGCACCGTCGGGCGTGCGATGGCGCGACGAGGAGGAGGAAAGGACGTACCGAGCCGCGGCAGGAGCGTTGCGATCTCTCATCTGGGATCCGCTCGTCCACCAACTCGCAACGGCTCGACACATCTTTGTCGTCCCGGACGGATTGCTGGGTCTCGTGAGTTTCGCCTCGCTTCCGGTGGGAGACACGTATCTCGCGGAGAGCGGCTTCGTCTTCCACTATCTCTCCACCGAACGCGATCTGAAATGCGCGCCCAAACGGTCGGGTGACTCAAAACGCCTGGTCGCCGTCGGAGGCCCTGATTTCGGGAATGGCGCTCGTTCGCGCACGCCAGTGCTCTCCGGTACGAACCGCGCCCGCGACGGTTGCTTCGCACCCGACGACCGGGCCTTTTGCGATCTTCCCGGGTCGGAGCAGGAAGCCCGCATCGTCGCGGATGTCTGGTCGCGGTCGGCGCGCGATGCGCGCGTCTCGCTGCTGATCGGGAAGAATGCAAACGAGGAAACGGTGCGAGCCGCGCTCCCAGGCTCGTCAACGGAGCACTTGGCGACGCATGCCTACTGGCTGCCCC
>CAZEPH010000235.1:0-4995 GCA_964514075.1 uncultured bacterium
CACCTACCCGCTGCCCGAGGCGCAACTCGATCGGTTCATGATGAACGTCCTTGTTGACTATCCGAGCGAACAACACGAGATCGAAATCGTCGATCGGACGACGTCCGCTCCGACCGAGCCCATCAACCCCGTTCTCTCGGGAGCGGACATCGTGGGCTTTCAGCAGCTAGTTCGACGCGTGCCGGTTGCACGGCATGTCGTCTCGTACGCCGTCCAGCTGGTACGCTCCTCTCGACCGACAACAGGCGCGACGCCCCGAGACAACGGAACCGCGCGCGGGGACGAATCGCCCACCAAGTGGATTGCGTGGGGAGCTGGCCCTCGAGCCTCGCAGTATTTGGTACTTGGAGCAAAAGTCCGCGCCATTCTCGACAACCGGCTGACACCGTCGATTGACGACGTACGCTCGGTCGCCCGTCAGGTCCTTCGTCACCGTATCGTACGGAACTACTCCGCGGAGGCGGAAGGAATCGACGCCGTCACGCTCGTCGATCTCCTGATCAAGGCGACGCCCGCTCCGGCTGAAGCCGCCCGGTAGCGCATGGCACGAGAAGAGACGCGCGCGTCGCGCTTCCTCGACCCGATGGCCGTTTCTCGGCTCGCGAGCCTGGATCTCAAGGCGAAGCTCGTCGTCGAGGGCTTCTTCGCGGGTCTGCACCGGAGTCCCTACCACGGCTTCTCGGTCGAGTTCGCCGAGCATCGTCAGTACATGCCCGGCGATCCACTCCGCGCGATCGATTGGAAGGTGCTCGCGAAGTCGGATCGACTGTATGTGAAGCAGTACGAGGAAGAGACGAACCTGCGTTCGTACATTCTGTTGGATGTGAGCGCGTCGATGTGGAAGGCACCCGTCCCGCCCAAGGCGCCGGACACTCTCCCCAAACTCGAGTACGCCTCCTACCTTGCAGCATCACTCGCGCACATGATGCTCGATCAGAACGACGCAGTTGGCTTGCTCACCTTCGATACCGGCATCCGACGCCTCATTCCTCCGAGGAGCGTTCGCCGACACCTCGCTGCGATACTCAGCGTGCTGGACGAGAGCCCATCGGAAAAGGAGACGGCCATCGCCGCGAGCCTGCACGCATTGGCGGAACGTGTTCGTCGCCGCGGGTTGATCGTCTTGATCAGCGATCTTCTCGATCCAGACGTCGACGGGGTTATCGCCGCGCTCGCGCACTTTCGGCACCGAAAGCACGAGGTGCTGGTCTTCCACGTTTTGGACTCGGCTGAGGTCACATTCCCCTTCAATCGAGAAGCGCGGTTCGTGGACGCGGAAACCGGCGATCGGCTGGACGTGCAGCCAGACCTCATCCGCTCCGAGTACCTCGCCGCACTCGACGCGTGGCGTACGCGCCTGCGGAACGAGTGTCGCGAACACATGGTGGACTACGTCGCCGTCGATACGCGAACGCCATTCGACGTCACGCTCCTGTCGTACTTGCAGAAGAGGAGTCGCCTCTACTAGGCGAGACGATCATGCCCGTTTTCACTTTCCTCAACGGCGCTCTTCTGGCTGCACTGGCAGCGGTCGCCGCGCCGCTTCTCATTCACCTCTTGAGCCGCCGCCGCCTGCCCGAGGTCCCGATCGCGAGTACGTGGCTCTTGCGCGAGGCGCGGCGAGAAAACATTCGCCATCTCCGATTGCACGACTACATCGTCCTTCTTCTGCGCACGCTCATCGTCGCTCTCGTCGTCCTTGCAGCCGCACGGCCCGCCATGAAACTCGCCGGCGTGTTCGGCGCAGCCGGCGGTGGCGCGGTTGTCGTCGTACTCGATGCAACGGTGAGCATGACCGCCCTGGCGCCCGACGGCTCATCGACCGTGTTCGATCGCGCGCGGCGTCGAGCCGAGGAAATCGTCCGTCAATCAGGCGCAGACGATGCGGTCCTGTTGATCGTCGCCCGCGGCTCGTCCATCGCGCCGCGAGAGATTGTGCGCGGGCGCGCAGCCGTTCTCGCCGCACTCCAGCGTGCCACGGCGGCGCAAACGACGGGTGCACTCGGAGCGGCCATCGGCGACGCGGTGCGGAGCGCTGCGGCGCAGCAACACGCCAATCGAGAAGTCTACGTCGTGTCCGACTTTCAGCAAGCGGCGCTCGCCGACGTTGCGCGGGACACACGCGGCGCGGGTGATGCCGACGTGCGCGTCGTGTTGGTCCCGGCCTGCGATGCGCCGCGCGGCAACATCGCAGTGGAGCGCGTGCAGACCAGCGGCGGGAATCCGCCACGTATCGAAGCGACCGTCGCGAATCACACACCCGACGAGGTCACCATCCCGGTCGATGCGAGCGAACCCGGGCACCGCCCGCGGCGCGTGTCCACGCGCATCGCCGCACGCGCGCGGGGCGTTGCCGTGTTTGCCGGAGGCGCTTCCGCGGCGCCCGCGGGTGTCGAAAGCGCTCCTGCAGTCGATGCAACGCAGGCCGGCGAAGTGCGGCTTCCGCCCGATGCACTGAACGCGGACAACGTGCGGTATTTCGTTCCGGGAGGGCGGGGAACGGTGCGTACGCTCCTCGTCGGACGCGACACACCGGCGCCCCCCGCGGGGGGGCTCGGCGCGACCGATTTCCCTCGCCTGGCCCTTTCCACGTCGACCGGAAGTGGCCCCTCGTTCGCCGTGCAGACCGGATCACCCGCGGCCCTCGGCGACCTCGATCCGTCGCGGGTCGACGTGGTCGTTCTCGCGAACCCGCCGCGCCTGAGTGCACAAGCCCTGCAGAATCTCCGCTCGTATCGCGCGGGCGGCGGAAGCGTATTCGTGAGCCTCGGACCCCAGAGCGATCCCGCGTCGCTCAACGCAGAGTTGCTTCCGGCGCTCTCGTCCACCGCGATCCGCGCCGCCGCCGAGATCGAGCGCACGAACGGTTCGTATCTCAGCTTGCTTCCGACCAACCCGGGGCATCCCGTCTTCGCTGGCTTTCGCTTGGGAGCGGGGGCCGCACTCACGGGTGCGCGTTTCACGCACTGCATCGGACTCAACGCCGGCGCGGGCGCACGCATCCTCGCGCGCTTCAGCGACGGAACGCCGGCGCTCGTCGAATCGGATGGCGTGCTGGTCTTCGGATCGTCTTTGGACTTGTCGTGGGGAGACTTTGCGACCAGCGGCTCGTTCCTGCCGTTCCTCCAGCAAGCAACGGCGTACCTCGTAACCGGACGCGCGCGTCCCGCTGCGGACTACGTGGTGGGCGATCGCATCCCGATTCGCTCCGTGGACGCAACGCCCCGCGCACTCGTGCGGTGCGACGGACCTGCGGGCGCGTCCGTCGCGGTGGAGTCGCGGACGAACGCGGGACGTGCGGCGCTCGTCACGGAGCCGATACCTGCGCCCGGCGTGTGGACGTTGCGTGCGGGCACTCGCGTGCTGGAACGCGTCGCCGTGAACATCGATCCGCGCGAATCGGATTTGTCGCGTCCCAAAGATGCCGACCTGCTACGCACGCTTGCCCGACGGAATGTGAGCGTTCTCTCTCCGAGCGATCGTGTGGCGTCGTACATCGGGAAGCTGCGTCACGGGCGCGAGCTCTGGCGCGAGTGCCTCATCGCAGCCCTTGTTCTCCTAGTGATCGAGCAGTGGCTCAGCCGGTCGCGCGCGCGACCGGCGCCTGCGGAAGGCGCGTCGCGTGCTGCCTGACCGTACTCCGAGCGCGGACATCCTGTCGTGGATTCTGGAAGAAGCGGCGCGGAGTCCGTCGCTGCGCGCAGCCGTCGACGCGGCGCTGGCGCCGGACGCGCCACCGCCGCGCGTCAGTGGTCTGGCGGGATCGCTTCCCGCGGTGCTCGCCGCGCTCACGGCCCGTGCGCGCCCGTCGTCGCCGCTCGTGTTTGTGGCGCCGGATGAGGACGCAGCAGAAGCTGCGCGCGCGGATCTCAGCGCGCTGTCGGACGAGACGATCACGTATCTTCCCGCCCGCGACGTTCCACCTCTGTCGGATCGGCCGACGCACGCGCTCGTCGAAGCACAACGCATCGAGGCGCTGGCATCGCTCGCTCGCGGCGACGCACGCATCGTGGTCACGACGCCGGAGGCTCTTCAAACGCGTGTTCCGTCGCGCGCACGCATGCAAGAGGGCGTGATCCGGTGCGCCGTCGGCGACGAGCTCGAAATGGACCTGCTCTGCACGTTGCTCGTCGACTTGGGATACGTGCGGCAGCCCGTCGTGGAGGAAACAGGCACATTCGCGCGGCGCGGCGCGATCGTCGATGTGTTTTCGTTCGGTCTCACGGATCCCGTGCGGATCGAGTTCGACGGCGACGCCGTTCACTCGTTGCGCACGTTCGGTGTGGAGACGCAGCGGTCGATCGAGCGCCTGACGCGCGTCGAGATCCTCCCGCGTCGCGAGGTCATCGCCCATCCGGATCGCTTGCGTCGCGCGGAAGCGCGCGTGCGCGCCGCGGCCGCGGCCGCGAGTGAGGCGGACGCGGACGCACTCACCGCGCTTGCCGAGTTGTTCGAAGATGCCGTGCAGCCGGACGCGCCCGGAGCAGACACGCTGACGCGCTGGGCGCACCTGCTGGACCAGGAACTCGTCACGCCGCTCGCGTACCTGCCGGCGGACACGCTGGTGGTCGTGCAGTCGCCCGACCGCGGCCTTGCGACCGCGCAGGAGTTTTGGCGGAGCGTCGAGGAAGAATACGCCGCACTTCACGAGGCGTTTCGGCCGCTCGGAGAGGCGACCGCGCTCTACGCCTCGCCCGATGAACTGCGCGCGGCTCTCGCGGCCATGCGATGCGTCGTCGTGGATCAACTCGACGTGCGCGACGTCTCGTTGGTCGAAACGGAGGAGTCGGCGCCACGCATCACCGTGCCCGGGCGCGAGCAGGAAGCCATCGCACGCGACATGCCGCGGCTCCGCGCCCACGTGACGCAACTCGCGGAGCGCGGCGTGCACGCAGCGATTCTCTGCGAGAGCACAGGGCAACTCGAGCGCCTCAAGGAACTCCTCCCGGACTCGCCGGCGCTGCTCGCCGTGGGAACGCTCTCCGCGGGGTTCTC
>CAZEPH010000236.1:0-4995 GCA_964514075.1 uncultured bacterium
GCATCAGCAAGTGCGATTCGATTTGCTGCAACGTGTCGAGCGCCACGCCCACCACGATGAGCAAGCTCGTTCCGCCGAAATAGAACGGGACGTTCATCTTGTAGACCAAGATGTCCGGCAGCACCGCGATCAGCGCGAGGAAGATCGCCCCCGGCAGCGTGATGCGCGTGAGGATCCGGTCCACGTACTCCGCCGTCTTCTTCCCCGGACGGATGCCTGGGATGAAGCCGCCGTACTTCTTCATGTTCTCCGCCAGGTCGATCGGGTTGAGCACGACGGCCGTGTAGAAGTACGTGAAGAAGACGATCCCGAGAGCGTACAGGAAGATGTACACCGGGTGCGGCGGCGAGAAGATGCGCTGGATCGTGCTGAAGATCGGGTTGTCCGGCGCGAACATCTGCAGCGTGCCCGGCAAGAGCAGGATCGACTGCGCGAAGATGATCGGGATCACGCCGGCCGTGTTCACGCGCAGCGGAATGTGCGTGGACTGACCGCCGTACATCTTCCGCCCCACGATGCGCTTGGCGTACTGCACCGGGATTTTGCGCGTCGCCTGCGTCATCATGACGACCACCGCGACGATCGCGATCATCACGGCGACAAGCACGAGCACCTTGAACGGATTCAGCGTGCCCGACATCACGGCGCGAATCGTGTTGATGATGTCGTTCGGGAAACGCGCCACGATGCCGATGAAGATGATCAGCGAGATGCCGTTGCCGATGCCGCGCTCCGTGATCTGCTCGCCCAGCCACATGATGAACACCGTGCCCGCCGTGAGCGTGGTGCAGGTGAGCAAGATCCATCCGATCGACGGGTTCGGCACAACGGCCACGCCGCTCGCGCTCATGCTGCGCAAAGCGGTCGCGATACCGAAGGCTTGGAAGAACGACAGCCCCACGGTGGCGTAGCGCGTGTACTGGGTGATCTTCTTCCGTCCCTCTTCGCCTTCCTTCTGAAGCTTCTCGAAGTAGGGCACCACCGCGCCGAGCAGCTGGAAGACGATCGACGCCGAGATGTACGGCATGATGCCGAGCGCAAAGATGGTCGCCTTGCTGAGCGACCCTCCCACGAACACGTCGTACAGTCCGACGAGTGTGCCCTGCGTGTTCTGCATGATCACGGCGAGCGCATTCGGGTCCACGCCCGGCAGCAGGATGTGCCCGCCGAGCCGGTAGACCACCAGCAACGCAAACGTGAAGAGCAGCCGGCGACGCAGTTCCGGAATCCGGAACATGCTCTGCATGCCGTCTAGGATCATCGAGCGCTCACGATCTCCACGGAACCGCCGGCGGACTCGATGGACTTGCGAGCCGCATCCGATGCCGCATTCACCTTCACCGTGTACTTGTGCGCCGTCTCACCCTTCGCGAGCAGCTTCACGGGCACGCTCGCGGAGCGAACGAGGCGCTTCTGCGCCAGCGACTCCGCGTCGATCGTCGCGCCCGCCTCGAAGTGCTTGTCGAGCAGGCCGACGTTCACGATCTGCACGTCCTTCGCCCACTTGTTGGTGAAGCCGCGCTTCGGCAAACGCCGTTGCAGCGGCATCTGCCCGCCTTCGAACCAGGCGGGGCTGTTGCCGCGGCGTCCGCGCGACTGGTGCCCCTTGTGACCCTTGCCCGCGGTTCCACCCTGACCCGTGCCGCGTCCCTTCCCGAGGCGCTTGCTCGAGTGCGTGGCGCCCGGTGCGGGCTTGAGATCGTGCAGCTTCATCTACACCTCCTCCACGCGAACCAGGTGGATGACCTTGCGGATCATCCCGCGGATCGCGGGCGTGTCGTCGTGCTCCACCGTTTGGTGCAGCCTGCGGAATCCGAGCGCCTTGATCGTCTCGCCCTGCGTGTGATGCCGCTTGATCGCGCTCACCACCTGCGTGACCCTAAGCCGACGCGACATCTGCTGCCCTCCTCGGCCCGACCAACTCCGCGAGCGTCATTCCGCGGCGGCGCGCCACTTCTTCCGGACGGCGCAGCCGGGTGAGTCCTTCCACCGTGGCCTTGCACAGGTTGTGCGGGTTCGTGGACCCGAGCGACTTCGTGAGGATGTCGCGCACACCGGCGGCCTCGAGGATCGCGCGCACACCGCCGCCCGCGATCACACCCGTTCCCGATCCCGCCGGTTTGAGGAGCACGCGCGACGCGCCGAACTCACCAACGATCTCGTGCGGGATCGTGCCGCGCAAGAGCGGCACCGCGAACATGTTCTTGCGCGCGGCCTCGCCGGCCTTGCGAATGGCATCCGCCACTTCGTTGGCCTTGCCGAGGCCGACTCCCACGCGGCCCGATCCGTCGCCGAGTGCCACGATCGCGTTGAAGTGGAACCGCCGTCCACCCTTCACGACCTTCGCGACGCGGTTCACCTGGATCACGCGTTCCACCATTTCCGCGCCGCCATCGCTGCGCTGATCGCGCTGCGGTCCGCCGCGGCGATCGCGCCGCCTGTCGCCTCCCGGGCCGCCTGGTCCGCCTGGACCGCCAGGGCCGCCGCCTGTGCGCTTGCCGGTTCGCCGTGGAGCTAGAATTGGAGGCCTCCTTCCCGCGCGCCATCGGCGAGCGCCTTCACACGACCGTGGTAGAGGTATCCGCCGCGATCGAAGCTCACGCTGCTGATCCCCTTCTCCTTCGCACGCTCGGCGAGCAAGATCCCCACGGCCTTCGCCATGGACAGCTTACCGGCCGCGGCTTTCTTGCCCTGCGCATCCGATTCCTGGCTCGACGCAGAGATGATCGTGCGACCGTTGTCGTCGTCGATGATCTGCGCGTAGATGTGCTTCAGGCTGCGGAACACGTTGAGACGCGGGCGCGCGTTCGTCCCGTACACCCGCTTGCGAATGCGCCGGTGGCGCTTTGTGCGCCCGAGGCGCTTCTTGCTCGATGCGTCAGCCATCTTACGCTCCTGCCGACTTGCCGGCCTTGCGGCGCACGTACTCGCCTTCGTACCGAATGCCCTTGCCCTTGTACGGCTCGGGCGGACGGAACGAGCGAATGTCCGCGGCTACCTGGCCCACCTGTACTTTGTCGATGCCGCGCACCGTCACCTTCGTCTGGCTCTCGGCCGCAATCGTGATGCCCTGCGGCGGCGTGAAGTACACGGGGTGCGAGTATCCGAGTTGCAGCACCAAGCGACCGCCTTCCATCGCCGCGCGGTATCCGGTGCCTTGGATTTCGAGCGACCGCGAGAACTCCTCGGTCACGCCCTTCACCATGTTCGCGAGCACGGCGCGCGTCATACCGTGCAGCGCGCGGCCGCGGCGCGTTTCCGCGTCCAACACCACGGTCGCTTCCGCGCCGGCGACGTCGAGCCGCACTTCTGGGTTGAGCGTGTGCGTGAGCGAGCCCTTCGGGCCCTGCACCGTCACAGCTCCGCCGTCCTGCGTCAGCTTCACGTTCGCGGGCAGCGGAATCGGCTTCTTTCCTACGCGTGACATTGCGTCGTATCCCCTTCCGTCGTCCGCCTGCTACCAGACGTAGCAGAGCACCTCGCCGCCCACACCGACCTTGCGTGATTCCTTGTCGGTGAGAACGCCGCGCGAGGTGGACAACACCGCGGTGCCCAAGCCGCCGAGCACGCGCGGGAGTTCGTCCTTGCGCGCGTAAATGCGACGGCCCGGTGTGGAGATGCGCCGAATCCCCGTGATCACCGGCGTCTCCTTCTCGTCGTACTTGAGATAGATGCGAATGGTGCGCTTGCCCGGCGCGTCCTCAACGACCTTGAAGTTGACGACGTACTTCTCGCGCAAGAGCGCCTTCGCGAGTTCGTGCTTGATGTTCGAGAAACGAATGTCCACGCGACGGTGCTTGGCCTGTCCGGCGTTGCGGATACAGGTCAGCATGTCTGCGATGGGATCGGTGACTGACATGATTCTCCTTCCCCGCTCACCAGCTCGCTTTGGTCACGCCCGGGATCTGGCCCCACAGGGCGAGTTCCCGGAAGCAGATGCGGCACAGTCCGAAGTCGCGCAGGTAGGCGCGCGGCCGGCCGCAGCGGTGACAGCGGTTGTATCGCCGCACGCCGAACTTGGGCGCTCGCTTCCACTTTTCGATGAGTGATTTCTTCGCCATCCGACCCTCTTACCGTGCGCGGAACGGCATGGCCATGAGTCGCAGAAGCTCGAGCGACTCTTCATCCGTTCGTGCGCTGGTGACGATGGTGATGTCCATTCCGCGGATCTTCTCGACTTTGTCGTAGTCGATCTCGGGGAAGATGATGTGCTCTGTGAGACCGAGCGTGTAGTTGCCGCGACCATCGAACGACTTCGGCGAGACGCCGCGGAAGTCACGAATACGCGGGAGCGCGACGGACACGAGCCGGTCGTAGAACTCCCACATCCGATTGCCGCGCAGCGTGACCTTCGCGCCGATCGCCACGCCTTCGCGCAGCTTGAAGTTCGCGATCGACTTGCGTGCGCGGCGAATGCTCGGCTTCTGTCCGGTGATTTGTTGCAGTTCGCTGGCCGCCGCTTCGAGCAAGCGCTGATTGCCCGTTGCTTCGCCGACGCCCATGTTCACGACGATCTTCTGGAAGCGCGGAGCCTGCATCGCGTTCACGTAGCCGAACTTTTCCACGAGCTTCGGCACCACGTCCGTCGCGTAGCGCGTCTTGAGACGCGGCGTCGGCTTGGGTCCGGTGTATTCCGGCTCGTCGGCCACCGCCGCGGCTGCGGCCTTGCCGCCGTCGCCCTTGGCCTTCTTGCCGCCGCCCTTCGCCGCTGCCGCGGCGTCCGGCTTCTGCTTGTCCTTCGCCATCGTTCAGACTCTCCGCTTACGACGTCGCTTTGCGCTCGATCGGACGGCCGCAGCTCTTGCAGGTCCGTTCCTTGTGTCCGTCGCCGGCGACGCGGTATCCCACGCGCACACCCTTCTTGCAGTGCTCACACACCGGCAGCACGTTCGACCAGTGCAGCGGCGCTTCCTTCTCGATGATGCCGCCCTTTTGGTTCTGCGCTTTGGGCTTGGTGTGCCGCTTCACCATGTTCACGTGCTCCACGAGCACGCG
>CAZEPH010000237.1:0-4981 GCA_964514075.1 uncultured bacterium
GCAATACCTGATCGACCCCGGAGCCGAACGGACGCGACGGCGCTTCGTCCTCCGAGGAGAGACGCAGGCGCAACACCACCGACTCTCCCGCGGGGACCGTGAGCCGGTAGAGGGCCGCGGCCTTGGTCCCGGTCTGTGCGGGGTTCACCGCGGTCGCGTCGCCGTCGATCACGAAGCGGTGGAACGCATCCTTCACGAACGGCACCGCATTCGCGGCGCCCCAGAGGCGCTGCGCGTTCGTTTCGTTCTCGGTGAAGAGCAACGTCGGCGCGCTGCCGTCGGGTGCGGTGCCGCATTCCATCGCAAAACGTCCCAGCGACTCGTGAACGCCGACGATGCGCGTCTGACCGACGCGGTCCAGGCGCGGGCGTGACCAGTACCCTTCGCCCGTGCGGCCCCACGACCAGGTGTTGCGGAACCACGTCGTCGGCAGCACATCGATCCGCGCCGCCTCTGGCCCGCGATTCGCAACAGTGAGGCGAATGAGGATGTCGTTGGGCGAGTGCTTCGCGTACTCCACTGTGACGTCGAAGTACCGGTTGTCTGCGAAGGCCGGCAGGTCCGTGATCTCCAGCTCGCGGTCGTGCGCGCCGCGCGCCGCGTTGGCATCGCGCAAGTCCTCGTACGGGAAAGCAGACTGCGGATACTTGTAGAGCGCCTTCATGTACGAGTGCGTGGGTGTCGAGTCCAGATAGTAGTAGCACTCCTTGACGTCCTCGCCGTGATTGCCTTCCGGTCCGCTCAACCCGTAGAGACGTTCCTTCAGGATGCGATCGCGCCCGTTCCACAACGTGAGCGCGAAGCAGAGACGCCCTTCACGGTCTGTGAGGCCGAGGAGGCCGTCCTCCCCCCACCGATACGCACGACTGCGTGCGTGATCGTGCGGGAAGTAATCCCAGGCGGAGCCGTGGGGGGAGTAGTCCTCGCGGACGGTGCCCCATTGTCGTTCCGCGAGGTAGGGCCCCCAGCGCTTCCAATTGCATTCGCGCCGGGCGTCCTCTTCCAACCGGAGAGATTCCGCATCCGCTGGGCGGTGATCGCGTGGCATGGAGTGCCTCCTCACAGAGCTGCTGCACGACAGATGAGGGCCGATGCGTCGCTGACATCCAACGAGACGACGCGTGGAACGGCTGTGTGAATGCACGGGCGTGGACGGTGGTTCCCACGCGGTGTAGGGTGGTTCGCGTCCGACGTGGGAGGATCCCCTCATGGTTGTGCGACACAAAGGCACCGGCGTGATTCTCATCGAGCATTCCGGCGATACGCTCGCTGGAGCGGACCTGCGACAGGCCGACCTCAGTCACGCTCATCTGGCGCACGCCGATCTGCGTGGGTGCGATTTGCGCGACGCCGACTTGTCCGTTGCGGATCTGACCGGCGCGCGATTCGACGGCGCGGACTTGACGCGCGCGCACATGGCCGGCGCACAACTCACCGGCGCCAGCTTCGTCCGCTGCATCCTCGAGCACGCGAGCATGCTCTACGCGGCGATGCCTGAGGCCGTCCTGCGCGACAGCCGGTGCGCGTTCCTCCTGCTCGACAACGCGAACGCGAGCCGCAGCGACTTCACGGGCGCCGTGCTGACCGGCGCGCAGATGGCGCACGTGAACGGGACGGCCGCGTCGTTTCGCGGTGCGGAGCTCTCCCACGCCACCCTGCGCTATTCCGTGCTCGTGCGCGCCTCGCTCCGCGGAGCCGTCCTGGAGCACGCCGATCTGGCGCTCGCCCAAATGCAGTCGGCCGATTTCACGGGGGCGGAACTCACCCACGCGAACTTCTCCTGCGCGCATCTCGCGGAGGCGGATGTCACGCACGCGTCGATCGCGTGGACGATCTTCGCGGGATGCACGTCCCTGTCGACCGTGTGCGGGTGGGATGCGGCACGCTTCTACGGACCGGCGTACGCGGACTGGTCGACCGTGCGCGAACTGGCGAGCGTCGCCTCCGACGACGTGCTTGCGCGCTTCGGATGTGAGGGGAACGATGCGGCCGGGTTGCGTGCGCGCGCGCACACGGTTCCCAGCCGCTGATCGTGGCCGACGCTAGCGCAGAGCGGTCACGGCGCCGCTGCTCGTGAGGAGCCGCACACGGTAGAGTCCCGTGCGCGCGGTGAGATACAACGTGCGTGTGTCCGCGTCTCCCCACGCCATGTTCGCCGGCAACTCCGGCGCGACGATCGTGCCAAGGTGCGTTCCGCCCGAGGAGATCACCCACACGCCGCCCGGACCGGAAACGAACACCGTGCCGGTGGCGTCGACCTTGATGCCGTCGAGCGCCTCCGCGCCCGGCGCGGAGGTCAGATCGGCGAAGACGCGGCCGTTTGCGAGCGAGCCATCACGCCGCACGTCGTAGCGCATGACGACTTTGTGCGCCGTGTCCCAGTTGGTGACGTAGAGGAACTTCTCGTCAGGAGAGAACGCGAGACCGTTCGGACCCCTGAGGTCGGTGCTGAGCAGCCGCAGTACGCCGTTCTTCACGCAGTACACGCCGCTCCACGCGAGTTCCTTCGACGGATCGTCGTACACGCGCGGCAAACCGAACGGGGGATCGGTGAAGTACAACGTTCCATCCGAGCGGTAGACGAGATCGTTCGGACTGTTGAGACGCTTCCCCTTGAAGCGGTCGGCGAGCACGGTCGTTGTCCCGTCTTCGTTGAAGCGCACGACGCGCCGCTCGCCGTGCTGGCACGCGGTGAGGCGGCCCTGCGCATCGAGCGCGAGCCCGTTCGATCCGGGTTGGTGGTACGCGCTCACGTCGTCCCCGGCGAAGCCGCTGCGCGTGCGCTCGACGCGCACGGCGCCGTCCGGCGTCCACCGGTAGATCACGTTCGTGTTGGGATCGCTGAAGAGGAGCGCGTTTGAGGGGAGCCACACCGGTCCTTCGGTGAACTGAAAGCCGTCGGCCAGTTTCTCGATCGTCGCGTCGCGCGCGATCACCGCATCCAGCGCAGGGCGGAGCCGCTCGATGCGTCCGCGCGCGTCGGCGACGCGCGAAGCGTACACGTCCACCCGTGCGCTGCGCACCCAGATGAAGTTCGCCGGCGCATCGGAGATCGGACCGTTGATCCCGAAGACCGCGATCTGCACGCGCTGCCCCGGCCGCGCATCGCGCGCGATCACGACGCGATTCGGCGCGTTCCATCCGGCGATGAGGTCTCCGCCGGATTGTCCGAGCGCTCGCGGGAGCTGACCGTCCACCCACACTTCGGCGTAATCATCCACCACGATGTCGAAGACGAGCGTCGCACCCGTCACGTCTACCCCGCCGATGCGCGCGGGAAGCGTGAGCGTCGTCCGGTACCAGGCGAAGCAGACGCGTCCGCCGGCGCGGCGTGCCGGCAGCGTCGTGGGGTCGATGATCTCCCACGCAGCGTCATCCGCGTCCGCGCGCGGCGCGATGTCGAGCGTCGTGTTCGGCGGTCCGCTCGGTTTGTTGTCCGGGCCCGGCGCATGGAACGCCGCGGGGACAAGCGCGACGTCGTGGTAGCGCCACGCCGCGCCGAACACCGCGACACCGTCCCGTGTCGCGAGATCGACCGTTGCGTCGGCTGGACCCGACGGCGTCTGTGCACGTGCGACGCTCGCAGCTGCCAGTGCGAGCACCATCGCGGCGCTGCATCGACGCAGTGTGTTCATGGACATCCTCCCTTCATCGGACCTTGATGGTGTAGTAGAGAAACGGCTGCGAGACCGCCTGGAACCAGTGCGGCGTTCCTTTGGGTACGATGATCACGTCGCCCTCCGCGAGCGTGCGTGTCACGCCGCCGGCGATGGACGCTCCGCGCGTCTCATGCGGCGCCGTCGACGTCCCGCCCACGACCGCGCCGCCCGTCACAAAGGTGGCCGTTCCCTTCACGACGTAGATCAGGTCGGTGTCGAGGTCATGCACTTCGGCTTGACCCGGCGCCACGCGCCGGCTCGTGTGGATCATGTAGGCGTCGCCGGGATTGGCGTGGAGCACGGCGCCGTGCGCGAAGGCGGCCGCGACGTTCTCCGCACGGTAGTACACGACGTCGGTCGTTGCGGCGCAGGCGGTGGTCGCGCCGATCAGCGCACACGCGAGCGCGAGTCCAATGCGAGTCATCTGCCCGCCCCCTACTTCGCCGTCACGGCGTCGGCCGCGGTCTTCGCGATGTGCTCATCGATCATCGGGTTCGCGCCGCTCACGCCCACGGCGCCGATCACCTGTCCGTCGTACGTGATGGGCACGCCGCCCTGCAGCGGCGTGAAGTCGGAGAGCGCCACCATCGCCGTGCGCCCGTTGCGAATGACGTCTTCGAAGACGGACGTGGGACGACGAAACAACGCGGACGTGTGCGCCTTCCCATACGCGACCATTGCGCTGGCCGGCTGAATGCCGTCGAGGCGAGCGAGCGCGAGCAAGTTGCCGCCGTCGTCGACGACGGCGATCGCGGCGGGGAAGTTCTGCTTGCGCGCTTCGGATTCCGCGGCGGCGAGAATCTTCTGGGCGCCGTCGTGCGTGAGTGCGGGTTTCGTTGCGACCTGCGCATGTGCGTGCGAGGCGAGCGCGCACACTGCGAGCACGATCGGCGCGCTGTGTCGGATCATCGGCTTCATCACGGATCTCCCTCTGCGGTTCGGTGGTGGGCGAGTGCGGTGTCACGTTACGACGTGACGGCCGATGTGAATGCAGGCGACGCGAGCCCGGTTCCCCGGCGGGCACCGTCGCCGACACAACGAACAACGGCCCGGTCGTGCGGACCGGGCCGTGCTTGTCGACGCGATGGATGTGTCGCGTGCTCTACGTGCGCATGTCGTTCTCCGCACGCGACACGGCGGCGCGCACTTTCTCGACCAGCGAGGGCGCTATCTGAATGCGCTGCAGCTTCAGCCGGATCGCCTGCAGCATGCTCTCCTCGAACGCGTACTCGCTGGCGCACACGGCACACGTCTCCAAGTGACTCCGCACGAGGACCCTTTCTTCCGAGGTCAACACGCTGTCGAGGTACATGTCCAAACGG
>CAZEPH010000238.1:0-4967 GCA_964514075.1 uncultured bacterium
TCGAAGCGGCCGTAGCCACCGCGCACTTGCACCCCGCTGTCCCACCAGGACTCGTCGATCACAGGCACGCCTTGCAACGCCGGCGTCGCGGCCGATACCGCCTGGATCCCGCCGACAGAATCCCGCAACGCCAACAGATCGGTGACCGTCGCCGGCGCCGCCCCGGCGCGGCGCAGGACCGTGTGGTGGTGGTACAGGAGCGGCGTCCCGATGAGCGGGTTTTGATCGCCGTAGCATCGTTGCGGATACAGGCCGACGATGAACGGCACCTTTCCGACCTGCACCTCCAGCGGCGCGCCCCATGGATGCACCGCCGCGTACGCGCCGTTCAATCGAATGGGCGCACCAACGTCGAACAACACCTCCGAGATGAAGACGACGGTCGAGTCGAGTGGCGCGTCGGCGAACAGGCGCACGCGCGCCGAGTTGTAGGGATTGTCGCCGCGCGACAGCGAATTGAGCCGCGCCGCGAACTCGCCGGCGCGCGCTGTGACTTCGGCGAGTCCGCTCAGCACGACCTCGGCGCGCGCGCCGCGCGTCGCCGACACGGCGAGCGCAAGAACCAGCGCAGACGCACAGCGGACCTTAGAATTCAACATTCACCTCCACCGTGCGATCGGCTTCCGACACGGTGACTGCCTGCTCGCGCGGAGCCTCGCCCGGTCGCCATGCGACCAGCTTGTACGAACCGGGAGGGACGCCGCGGATGGACCAACGGCCGCCGTCATCGGGGGTATCGTAATAGCCGTGCGGGAGCACGAAAATATACGCGCTCATGAACGCGTGGATTTCGCAGAACACCTCCACGAGGCCCGGGCGCGTGAACCGCACCGCGCGCGACTGTCCGCGCGGATACTTCCCGAGGTCGAACCGGCGGGGCTTGCTGTACGAGAAGACGTTGTGGAAGAACGGATCGGCGTTGGGGAATCGCACGACATCGCCGGTGCGAACCGGCAAGACGTGCGGCACGAAGCGCTCGTCACGTTGCACCATTGTGAGCGTGTCGGGGCGGGCCGGCGTGGCGTCGTCCACACCGGTGAGGTAGACGACGCAGTTGCATCCGGGATCGGGGGCGGGTCGCGCGGTGTGCGAGCCTTCGAGACCGCGACGCGGGTACAAGGTCAGGGGAGCGCGCGAGACGGGTAGAGGACGCTGCACTCGAACGGAGCCCTCCAGCGTGGCGCACTGACCGCGAGATGACGCTCCAACGATCAGCACGGCGGCCCAGACTGCCTTATTGCTCCGAGGTGCGCGAATCACGCGCGCAATGTATGCGAGGGACACAGTACCGTCAATTCCGCGTCGCGTCTGATCAGCGGATGAAAATATACGTGCCGAGGGGCCCGCGTCGGCGGCTGCGACGATTGCTCCCGAACGATGTCGCGGCCCCCTCCTCTCAAAAGAACCGTGACAGCTCTTCGCAGCGCCGCTGACAAGCCCTCGGCACAATCGCATGTGAGGGCAATGTGCGTGCCACTTGCGCGGCGCGATTGCTAAGGCTTTGCGCGGAAAAGGAGTGCAGGTGTCGAGCCTCCGCTGCTCCGCGGCTGGAAAGGGAAGGGGGATTCCCGCACATGCGCTCCGCATGGGGCATCGACTTCCCATCGGGAAGTTGCCCTCACGCCGACACGATCGACTCGAGCACTTCGAACAGTTCGCCCGCGGTAGACCGGCGCGTGTACTTCTCCACTCTCTCCGGAGGGACGTTTATGTCCAGCCGCCCCGCGTCGTGTGCCGACACGAGTTCGCGCAAGCGCGCGGCCAGCCGCTGGACGTTCGCCGGGTGTTCGGTCCAGCCCGCACCCGTGTCGGCGACAATGCGCGCGATTTCGCTCGAGGGAGCGCACAGCGCGAGAATCGGGCGCCGCGCGCCGAGGTACTCGAACAGCTTCCCGGGGATGACGATCTCGCTGGCTTTGCCCACTGACTCGACCAACAGCAGCACGTCCGCAGCGGCTTGCAGCACGATGGCCTCCGCGTACGGGACCGAGTCGGCGAACTCCACCAAGCCGGCGAGACCAGTGCGATGCACCAATTCCTCGTTCGCGGAGTCGCGCGGCCCGAGTTGCACGATCCGAAGCCGCTCGGCGACGTGCGGGTCCGTGCGACGCACCTCCGCGAGCGCCTCGAAGATCCCGCCGGCCGTGCGGTGATCCGCGAGTTTCCCCGTATGCAGCAGGCGAACCGGCGCATCCGCCTCGCGCCCCGTTCGGCGCCGCGCACCCTCCAGCCGCGCGCGCGCAAAATCGTCTTCGTCGAATCCGTTGGTGATCGTGCGGCACTTGCGCGGATCCACGTCCGGGTACTTCGCGAGGAAGTCGAGCCGCGTCGACTCGGTCGTGGTGAGCACGCGCGACGCGTCACGCAGAACGGCGTGTTCGAGGCGGCGATGCCACGCATCGTGCAGGCGCGTGGGCGGCGCGTACGACGTGCGATCCGTCCACGGGTCGCGGAAGTCGGCGACCCAGGGCAGACGTGTCTCGCGTGCGAGGGTCCGTCCCACGAGATGCGCGCTGTCCGGCGACGACGTGGTGTACAGCGCGTCGATGCGTTCCTCGCGCAGCACGCGCCGCGCGCGTGCCAGCGCGAACGGATTCCATCCCACGTACTGGTCCGGAACGAGCACGAAGTCGGACGCGCGCTTGAGCGCGCGGAACGCGCCGCTGGGGCGCCGTCCCGCCGTGGGAGCGCCGGACGCGGAGCGTTTCGGTCGGAAGACGTGCTGGAGCACCGTGTACGCTGTGAGTGCGCGCGTGCGCTCGACGCGCGTCCCCTCGGGAATGTCGCGCACGAGTGAGTCGTCCATGATCCAGTACTCCGGTTCGGCGGTGATCACGGTCGCCGACCAGCCCCGCGGTGCGAGGTACTTGAGGAACTTCGTCGTGCGCTGCACTCCCCCGCCGCCGACGGGCGGGAAGAAGTACGCGAGTACGAGCAGGCGGCGATTCGTCCGCGTCACGACCGCACCAGCCCGAGTAGCGCGCGTTCGATGGCGCCCATGCACGCGTCGCGCGACGCGCGTTCACGGACGAGCGTCCGGTTGCGCTCCGCCGCGCGCGCCCGGAGCCGAGCGTCGTCCAGGGCGCGTCCCAGTTGTCGCGCGAGGTTGTCCGCGTCGCCGCACGGAAACAGCAATCCCGTCTCCCCGTCGGTGATCCACTCGCGGTTGGCGGGGATGTCGGACACGACGGGGAATGCGCCGCTGCTCATCGCCTCGAGGAGCGACACCGATGTGCTGTCGGAGAGAGACGCCGAGACATACACGTCCGCCTCCGCGAGGAGGGCGGCGACGGCGCGTTCGTCCATCATGCCGTGGAACGTGAGGCGCGCGCCGAGCGCATCCGCTTCCACCGAGCGCTGCAAGAGGGGCCGCAGCGAGCCGTCACCGGCGAGGGCCACGCGGAACGCGCGTGCGCGCGCGAGAGTCGCCACGGCCGAGAGAACGGTGGCCACGTCGTACACGTGCTCGAGGCGCCGTGTGCTCGCCACGAGCAGCGGGGCCGCCGGATCGTGCGCGCGCGGCGCGAACATCTCCGTGTCGACGCCGAGCGGCATGGTGAGCGTGCGTGCGCGCGGCACGCCGAGTTCCATGACCGCATCCGTCAACACGGCGGCATCGCTGATCACGAGCGCCGCGCGGCGGAGCGCCCACTGCGCGCGTGCACGATGCAGCGGCGTGCGGCGCGCGTTTAGGAGAATGTCGGATCCCCACGCCGTCACGGCGAGCGGATCCGCGCCGGCGAGCGCCGCCATCACGCCGTAGTTCGGGACGAAGTGGGCGTTCACGACGTCCGGTCGCACGCGTGCGATCACCCCGCGCAGGGCGTGGGCCGCGAGAGGGTACCGCAGCGCGCCCGGCACGGGCGCGGAGGGCAGCGGATGAAATGTCCCCGCGAGATCCGTTGCGCGCTCGCACGACGCTACGTGCACGTCGTGGCCCCGCGCGGCGAAGTAAGCGCACCACCGGCGCGTGTGGATGTTGGGCGCATCGGAGAGAAGGAGGAGGCGCACGTCATCTCCCTCGCGCGAGCATGTTCTTCGCGGCACGCGTCCACTTCATGGCCGCGCCCTCGATGCGGTAGTGCGTGTACGTGCGCGTCTCGGCGCCCCACGCTTTCTTGAACGCATCCACGCCGGGCGAGTCCGCGGGCGTCGCGCCGAAGTTGTACCGCGTCGCGCGCGATTCGTACGCCCAGCGAATCGCGTCGTCGATGAGCGCGTTGGCGGGGCGGACGTGAGCGAACACGGGATCGATCGCCGTCAGCCAGTTGAAGACGTGGGCGCCGCCGCGCAGGTGCAGCGCCGCGCCGACGACGTCGCCGCCGGAGAGTTCCGCCGTGCTGAGGAGAGCGGCGCCGTGCGGAGCCATCACGCCGATGGCCGCGGCGTAGAGACACTCGGGCGGCGCGCCGCTCTCGTGCCGTGCGTACGTCGCCCGCGCGAGGCGCAGGAACGACGCGACACGCGCGGGCGTGTGCTCGCGCACGATGCGCACTCCAGCGCGTTCCGCCTGGCGGATCTTCTGCCGCACGGCAGGCGCGAATCGCGCAGAGGCGAGGCGTGGATATGGCTCGTCCAGCGTGAGAACGCGCGTGGGAAGCGTGTCGGTCCGCGCGAGGGGAATGCGGCCCCGCAGGTGATCGCCCCAGTCGGTCACGTCGAGCGCGGCGAACGGGGAGGCGTCGCGCACGAGACGATCGCGCACGCGTTGCGCGCAGGCGCTCACGTCCGCGTCGCGAGCGATCACCGGCCCCCCATACGTCCCGTACGGGAGGGAACTCCACGTCACGAACGGCCCACGGGCCGTGCGCGCCATCAGCAGCCCGGCGCAATAGGCGCCGCCGTCCTCCACGACGTGTGCGAGAACGCGGGTGTGCGGGAGAGAGCGGAGAGCGTGCGCCCATTCCAGCGTGTGAAACGGCGTCGCCTCGGCGGCGTCGAGGAGGGCACTCCACTTCGCGGCGTCG
>CAZEPH010000239.1:0-4950 GCA_964514075.1 uncultured bacterium
GATCTCACACGCGCTCTTGCGACGCACGGGTTCACCGATGCGCGCGTGTCGGTGGTCGGCACGCGCACGACGGACGACGCATCGCCGCAATTTGGCGATCGCGCGGGTTCGGAGCCGGATCGGCACGCGACCACCGAGCGACGCGACAGCCACAGCGACGCGCGGCGCGACGCCGACCGGCGCGACATGCTGCGCGCACTGCGCGACGCGGCAGGCACCTCGTAGGAGACCGCGATGATCACATCGACATCCGCACCCGGCACGCCGCTGACGACCTCGTCGGGCGATGCATCACAACGCACGGCGCTGGGGCAGGACGCGTTCCTGCAACTGCTCGTCACGCAGTTGCGCAACCAGGACCCGCTGAGCCCGCTGCAGCCGCACGAGTTCGCGGCGCAGCTCGCGCAGTTCTCGAGCGTCGAGCAACTCTCGCACTTGAACGACGCCGTGACGGCGCAAGCCGCCAATCAACAGCTCTCGACGCTGATCAACAAGACGACACTCTCCGCCGCGATGATCGGCCGCACGGTCATCGCGGAAGGTGCGAGCGTTGCGGTTCCGTCGAGCGGGCACGCCAACGTCCTTGTGGACGTTGGGGGACAGGGCGGCGAAGGCACGCTGCGCGTCTTCGACAAGGACGGACGCGAGGTGGCCGCGCGATCGCTCGGTCACGTCGCCGGCGGGCGCAACACGTTCGCCCTCCCGGGTGGGCTCGCCGCGGGCGCGTACACGTACGAAGTATCGGTGAAGGCCGCCGACGGCGCGGACGTCCCGGTGACGCGCTACACGAGCGGGCTCGTCGACTCCGTCAGTTTCACGTCGCGCGGCATCCTGCTGCGCGTGGGACCGCTCGAGATCCCGCTCGACGCCGTGACGGAACTCGCGTCCGCGTCGACGTCCACATCGTCCGATCCCGCAGACGAACACGACGATCCCGTTCCGCAGCCGGGCGGCCGCGGCCGGATCGACGCACAGTAGTTCGGAGGAAACACACACATGATGCGTGCACTCTTCGCCAGCGTCGCGAGCATGCGCAATCACCAGACGTGGCTCGACGTGATCGGCAACAACATCGCGAACGTCAACACGGTGGGGTACAAGTCCTCGCGCGTCACGTTCGAGGACGCGTTCTTCCAATTGCTCATGGGCGGCTCCCGTCCGACCGACGTCCGGCCTGGCGTGAACCCCGCGCAGGTTGGCATCGGCATGGGCATCGCGTCGATCGACCAGCTCTTCGGACAGGGCACTCTCGAGACGACGGGGCAGCCGTTCGACCTCGCGATTCAGGGCGACGCCCTGTTCGTGCTCCGTGACGGCGAACGCAGCGTGTACACGCGCGCGGGCAACTTCCAACTCGACGCGCAGGGCCGTCTCATCTCGCCGAGCTCCGGCGGCTTCCTGCAGGGCATCCTCGCGACGAGCGATGGCGGTTTGTCTCCGACCGCGGCGGTGCAGGACCTCAAACTCCCCGTCGGAATCAAAGCCCCCGCGCGACCGACGGACACGGTCACGCTCGCGGGGAATCTCGACGCGGCCGCCGCGAACGGCGCCACGCACACGATCTCGACCACGGTGTTCGACAGCCTTGGCACCGCGCACGACCTGCACCTCATGTTCACCAAATCCGGGGCGTCGAGTTGGTCGTGGACCGCGCAGAGCGACACGCTCACGATCGATCAATCACAGAGCGGCACGGTGACGTTCGGTGCGGACGGCAGCTTGCAGGACTTCACGTATCCGGGCGGCGCTTCGACGCTGACGATGACGCCGACAGGCGGTGGATCGGCGGTGAACGTCACGTTCGACGTCGGCGGAGCGGGCAGTCTCGCGGGCCTCGTCGGGTTCTCCGGATCGTCCGACGCCGTCGCGACGCTGCAAAACGGCTACGCCTCGGGCGATCTGGCAAGCGTCACCGTGGATTCGCGCGGCGTGGTCACCGGGTTCTTCAACAACGGCGTGAGCCGCGATCTCGCGCAGATCGTCCTCGCGTCGTTCACGAACCCGGCGGGGTTGCTGCGCGAAGGGAACAACGTGTACTCGGAGTCGCCGTCGTCCGGCGGGCCTATTCAAGGGTACGCGGGGACGAGCAACACCTCGATCATCACACCCGGCGCGCTGGAAGCTTCCAACGTGGACCTCTCGCAGGAATTCACGAACATGATCATCGCGCAGCGCGGCTTCCAAGCCGGCGCGCGCATGGTCACAACCGCCGACCAGATCCTGCAGGAAACGGTGAACCTGCGGCAGTAGTCCATCCCCCCGAAGACGAGGCGGCGCGCGGGTTCTTCCCGGCGTCGCCTCTTTCTCATCCAGGCAGCTGCGGCATTTCTTGCCGCCTCCGGCAGAATCTTCCGCAGCCCCGCCCCGAGGCGTGGATTGCACGCAGTCGTCTAACAGGCCGCACGGCAAGACCCTACCGCTAGATCTTCGCGCTGATCGGACGTGGCATACACGTTGCCCATGCCTGTGCAGGCTATTCCCAATCGCGAGAGGACCTGAGACACGGACATGTCTGAACCGGAAACCACAGCAGCGCCCGCCGCCGCCGACGCCGCTCCGCCGGAAGAGAAGAAGGGGAAGAAGGACAAGAAGGAGCAGAGCGCGAAGGCCGCGAAGGCCGCGGGAAAGAGCGGCCCTCCACCGATGGTGCTCCTCGGGATCATCGCGGGGGCGCTCGTCATCGGAGGCGGACTGGGGTTCGCGCTCGTCGGTCCGCGCGTGGTCGCGGCGCGCACAGCCGCTGCAGCCGAGCACGGCGCAGCCGGCAAGAAGAAAGAGAAGAAGAAGGAAGGCGGCCATGGGGGCGAAAAGGCCGCGGCGTTTCGCATCGACAACTTGATCGTGAATCCCGCGGGATCGCAGGGCACGCGCTTCCTCATGACCACGATCAGCGTGCAAGCCACCGACGAGGCATTGATCGCGTCGCTCAACGCGCACGAAGACCAGGCGCGCGACATCGTGATCTCCACGCTTGAATCGCATTCGATGACGATGCTCACGCGGCCCGGTGCGCGCGACTCGCTCAAGGCGCATCTCGTGCACGCGCTCACGCCGATTGCGATGGCCGACTACGAGCCGGATCCCAAGAAGAAGGGGCACGAGGACGCGCCGGAGATCTCGGTGTTCCTGCCTCAATTCGTCATCCAGTAACGACACGAGGTCGCGATGGCCGAACGCAGTCAGAAGGACATCGATGCGCTGTTGGACGCACCGGCATACGGCGACGCGCCGGTGGGTGTCGTGCCTTATAACTTCACCCGCCCGCCACGCGTCTCGAAGGACACGCTGGCGTCCATCGACGCGGTGTACGGGCGCTTCGCGGCCGCGGTGCAAGCGTATCTATCCTCGCGTCTCCGCTTGCCGGTGGAGGTGTCCGTCTCTGCCATCGAGGAAGTGTCGTACGCGGAATACGTCCTGTCGCTAGGCGCGCCGTGCGCCGCGTTTTCGTTCGATGCGGGCGACGCGACCAGCGCGCACGGCATCATCGAGATGACGACGCCGTTCTCGTATCACCTGATCGATCGCCTCTTCGGGGGCTCCGGCGACAGCATGGACTTGCCGCGCCCGCTCACCCCGCTCGAGCAAACCGTCGTGCGCGGCGTCGCCGATCGCACGCTCGGCCTGTTCGCCGCCGCGTGGGCGGAGGACGTGGCGATGGAACCCGTGGTCGCCTCGTTCGAGGCGCGCGCGGAGATGATCCGCATCCTCATGCCGGACGACAGTGTGCTCGTCGCGCAGATCGAGGTGCGTTCGGGACCGTTTACTGGACCGTTCTCCCTGTGCGTGCCCGTGAGCATGTTCGAGGCGTTCCTGCAGCAGAGCGGTCCCGCACGTGTCGTGCGGAGCCGCACCCACGACGACGACGCCACGCACGCGCGCACGTCCGTCGTGGGGCATCTGCGCCAGGCCAGTGTGAACGTGTCGGTGCGCTTCCCGCCTGTGCGCCTGCCGGCACGCGCGGTGGCGAATCTCGCGCCGGGACAGGTGATTCACACGATGCAACCCACGGACGGATCGGTGGATGTGATGGTCAACGGGCGGCTGCGCTATGCGGCCGCTCTCGGACAGCTGCGCGGCTTGGTCGGCGCGCGCGTGACGCAGACCGTGGAAGCGCAGGCAGCTGATCGCCCGCGCCGTCCGCGCCAAGGGAGGGTGGAGTGAGCACCGACGACATCATGGGAGGTCCGGACGCAGCGGCGACCGCGGCGACCGAGCACGCACTTGCATCCGCCGCTCCGCTGGAGACGCTGCTCGATGTGTCGCTGCCCGTTGTGATCGAGATCGGTCGCGCGAACATGACGGTCGAGGAGATCCTGCAATTGTCCACGGGATCCGTGATCCAGCTGGAACGCGCGGTCGGCGAACCGGTCGACATCTACGTGAGCGATCGCAAACTCGCGCAGGGAGAAGTGGTGGTGGTCGGCGAGCACTTCGGCGTGCGTGTCACGCGCGTGCTCTCGAATCAACACCCGCAGGCCGAGGCCGCCTAGGTGCTCACGAGCGGATGGGGCGGCGCCCTGGCGGCGCTGTCGCTCACTCTCGGCTTGCTGGCGCTCACCGTCGGACTGCTGCGTCGCCTGAACGGCGGCGGGACGTTCGGACGCGCCCGACTGCCGTTGCGCGTGCTGCAGCGCACGCAGGTGGCGCCCAAGCAGTCGATCGCGTTGCTGCAGGTGGGCGAGCGCGTACTGGTCGTGTCGATCGGGGATGCGGGGAGCTCGCTGCTCACCGAACTCTCTGCGGATGCGGCCGCGCACGCGCTGGCGCCGTCCGCGCGCGCGAGCGCGCCCGCGCCCGCGCCCGACGCGCAGACGCTCGAGTCAGAGTGGCGCGACGCCGTCGCGGAGCAGGGCACGCCGGAGACGCCGCCGATCGCCGCGCGCGCACTGACGCACGCGCGCAGCCTGTTCAGCGTCCGACTGCCCACGTTCCCGCCCGTGCGCCGCGCCC
>CAZEPH010000240.1:0-4931 GCA_964514075.1 uncultured bacterium
GTTCCTCCAACCGGGATGCGACGGGGGCTCCGTCTTCACCGACGACCTGTCGTTCGAAGCGACGCCTCCCGGCGCGGCTGAACCAAACCTCCTCGCCAATCCCAGCTTCTCGTCCGGTCTGACCGGGTGGACTACGTTCGGCAACGTGTTCACGGAGTCGCAGGTTTTCGGGGTCAGAACTCCGTCCGGCAGCGCCAAGATGTTCTCGACGTTCGTCTTCGATTCTCCGTCCGGCATGTACCAGCGATTCGCCGCGCCGGCTGGCGTGGTGTACAAGCTCCGCGCCTACGCGCTGAACACCTGCTTCGACCCGATCGACGGAACCAATGACAACTACGTCACGGCGAAGATCGTGTTCAAGAACTCGAGCGACGCAGAAATCGGCTCTAACGACGTCGTTCTCGCCAACGCATCGTCTCCGTTTGGAAAGTGGACGGATCACACGGTGCTCGCGACGTCCCCGCCGGGCACGGCGTTCGTCGAGGCGTACATCCTCTTCATTTCCCCCAACCTGTTCGGCGGGGCGATTTGGATCGACGACGTGCAGCTTCAGCGGTCTGACCAAACCGTCGGCGTCACGCCTCCCGCCGGCCCGCTCGGACTGGAGTTGGGCCGCAACGAGCCGAATCCGTTCCGCTCGTCGACGCACCTGACCTTGACGCTCCCGCAGGACGACCACGTGACCGTGCGCGTTCTGGATCTCTCCGGTCGCCAGGTGACCACGATCCTCGACGCGACGATGAACAAGGGTCCGCATGTCGTGACCTGGAACGGCACCGATGCCCAGGGTCGCGAGGTGGCGGCGGGGATTTACCAGTGCGTCCTGCAGACGTCGGCCGGCCGGGTCTCCCGGAGCATGATGCTCACGCGGTAAACGCAAAGCGCACAAAGGGTCGAGCGGAACTCCCCATCCGCTCGGCCCGTCGTACTACTCAGGAGATTCGCATGACGACAGTCCGTCTCAGAGCAGCCGTGCTCCTGACGCTCGGTGTGATCTCGTGGGGAGGGGGAGCACGCGCGCAGTGCATGCTCGCGCATCCGAGCTTCGAAACACCCGGCACATCCGGGGCGAGCTTCCAGGGGTGGAATCAGTTCGGCGTCGTTAGTTCGACGTCGGTGTGTTCGCACGGCGCGTCGGCGGCCATCGTGCGCGGTCCCAACACCGGTACGTGGAATGTCTCCGGATATTGGCAAAACCTGGACACGCACCCCGGCCAGCAGTGGTTCGCCTCCGTGGTCGTGTCGCACTCCTCGACGCAACCGCTCACCGGGCAATCGCAGGCGATTGTCAACATCGAGTGGCGCGACATCAACGGCGCGCTGATCTCGTACGAGTCGCACGTCGCCGCCAGCGCGTCGACACCCACGAACGCTTTTCGCGTCTTCTCGGTCACGAGCCAGCCGGCGCCCGCGGGGACCGTGTCCACGCACTTCCTCCTCGGTGTCTTGCAGAGTCCGACCGATCCGGTGCCAGAGGTGACGTACGACCAAGCGACGTTCTACAGCCTGGGCCCGCCGACGCATCAGGAACTGCAGTGGCTCGACTGCCCCGGAGGCCGCACGATCACCTTCGGCGCGCGCACCTGGCGTGTGAAAGGTCCGGGATACTACGGCCCCGGCCCGAACTCCTTCAGCACCGCCGCCAGCGCAATCTGGGTCGACCCTTCCGGCAAATTGCATATGACGATCCAGAAGGTGGGGAACGCCTGGTACAGCACGGAAGTGATACTCGAGGAGGCGCTGGGATACGGCGACTACATCTTCACGACGCGCGGGCGACTCGACACGCTCGACCCGCATACCGTGCTCGGGATGTTCCTCTGGGAATACGGCGCCTGCTACAACCCCGCGGACGGCTGGTGGAATCCCTACAACGAGATCGATATCGAGTACAGCCGGTGGAACGTTCCCGGAAACCCCGTCGGGCAATACGTGGCGCAGCCGTACGACACGCCCGGCAACATCTTTCGATTCGACCGCGTGTTCAGCACGGACGAAGTCACGAGTCACGCGTTTCGCTGGCTGCCCAATCGTGTCGAGTACAGGAGCTGGCGCGGCGGCCCCGGGGACGAATCGCCGTCCACGTTGACCTCGTCGTGGACGTACGTCGGACAGCAACTGCCGCGACCGGAAGAACCGCGCGTGCATGTGAACTTGTGGCAATTCGCGGGTTCGCCGAGTACGAACCAAGAAGTCGTGTTCGACTCGTTTACATTCGTTCCACCGTGCTCCGCCCCGCCGTGTGGGATCGTCGCCGTCGAGCCCCCGGCGGATGCGCGTTCTCGCCCTGCGACGCCTGGCGCGATCGTTTTTCATGCGAGCGCGACGATTCACTACGTCGCCGAGATGAGCGAGCGCGTGACCGTCACCGTCTACGACCTGCAGGGGAGACGCACACGGGCGCTCGTGAGCGACGTGTTGCCCGCCGGACCGCACGACTTCGTGTGGGACGGGCGCGATGACGCGGGACGTCGCGTCCCGGCGGGAATGTATGTGTGTCGCGTGCGATCCAGCACGGCCACGGCACACTACCGCATGGTCCTCGCGAGATGACGCCGCTTCCGCGCACCTTCCGCGCCGTCGCCGGTGCCGCGATCGCGGCAGCGTGCTGGATCGCCGCGATGGCGGAAGCGCCCGGAGGCGTCGTCCGCGCCGAGGATCGCGTCTTCGCGCGCCAAAGTCCTTTCATGGTTCGTCCCTACACCGTCACGCGGTCTGGTCGCTGGGTGGGGGAGGGTATCGCATACGGGCCGCATCGCGACGGCCAATTTCCCGGCGGTCCCGGTCCCTCGCGTGCGCAGGTGCGGGAGGATCTGCTTCTCCTGGCCCCTCACTGGAACGGGATACGCATTTACAATTCCGTCGGGACCGCAGACTCCATTCTCTCCGTCATCCGCGACGAACGCCTCACGCTCTCGGTCATGCTCGGAGTCTGGATTGCAGCCGAAGATGCGCGCGATTCGACGGGCGCCCTTCTCGAGGAGTTTCCGGAGGCGCGCGCCGCCAACCGTCGTGAAGTCGACGCCGCGGTTCGGCTCGCCGCGGCGTACCCCGGAATCGTCACCAGCATTTGCGTCGGGAACGAAACGCAAGTGTTCTGGTCGTCGCACAAAGTGCCGGTGGATTTGCTGGTGCGGTACGTGCGCGAAGTGCGCGCGCGCTCGTCGGCGCCGGTCACAGTGGCGGATGACTTCAACTACTGGGTCACGCCGGCCAGCCGCGCCGTGGCGGACGAGGTGGACTTTGTCGTCACTCACATGCACCCGCTCTGGAACGGACAGCTCCTCGACGGAGCGCTCACTTGGACGAAGAGCACCTACGCCCGTGTCCGCGCGGCGCATCCCGGACGCGTCGTGGTTCTCGGCGAAACGGGATGGGCCACTCGGAGGATGACCACCGGCGAGCAAGGCAGCCTCATGAAAGAGGCGGCAAGCGAAGCGGCTCAGGTGACCTTCTGCCGCGCCGCCTCCAAGTGGGTGCGTCGCGAGCGGATTCCCGTCTTCTTCTTCGAGGCATTCGACGAGAATTGGAAGGGCAGTGCGAATCCCGACGATGCGGAGAAACACTGGGGATTCTACCGAGCCGACAGAACGCCGAAAGCGATCATGCGGCGCGGGGGCACGCCATGACGCTGGCCCGTGAGACACGCACGGCGCGCCGTCTACCCTCCGCGGGGACGCTCGCCGCCGCGCGATCCGAACCCTGCGGCGCGTTCGTGACGCTGGGCGGCGAGCGCTTCTATCACATCGCGGGCGTCGAGTGCATGCGTCCCTTTCTCGTCGCACTCGCCACCGACACGGACCTGTGGGCATTCATCAGTTCTCACGGCGGCCTGACGGCCGGACGGCGGGACGCCGACGGCGCGCTGTTTCCGTACGAGACCGTCGACAACCTGCACGACGCGCACTCCCACACGGGGCCCGTCACCGTGTTGCGCGTGTGCGACGCGGAGGGGGACGTCGTACTCTGGGAACCTTTCGCAAATGCGCACCCGAACGATGCAACGACCGAGAGAGGACTCTACAAGAACGTCGTCGGAAACCGTCTCGTCTTCGAGGAAGTCCGGCACGATCTCGGGTTGGCGTTTCAATATGAGTGGGCTGCGTGCGATGCGTTCGGGTTGGTGCGCACCGTCACGGTGCGCCACACCGGACGCACGCCGCTCCGCATCGAGGTTCTGGACGGCGTGCGAAATGTCCTGCCGTCCGGTGTTCCGTTGCGCCTGACCGAGCACGCGAGCTGTCTCGTCGATGCCTACAAGCGCGTCGACGTCGATCCCGAGACGCGATTGGCTGTCTTCTCCCTCACCACGACGATTACCGATCGCGCGGAGGCCCTCGAGGAGTTGCGAGCGAGCATCGCGTGGTGCGAGGGGCTCGAGGCGTTCGACGTCGTGCTCTCGGCGGATGCGATAGCCGCATTTCGGCGTGGCCGGATGCCGGCGGAAGAGCGTGTCCTCACCGGACGCCGCGGGAACTACTTCATTGTCTCGACCCTCGCGCTCGACCCCGGACAGAGCGCCACGTGGCGCATCGTCATGGATACGCAGCGGAGTCATGCGGACATCGCCGCCATGCGGGAACGGCTGCTGCACGCGAACCGCGAGAGCGCGGCGGTGGAGACCGCGCTTCGCGACGCGACCGAGAACATTCGGCGCATCGTGGGCAGCGCGGACGGCCTGCAGCTCACGGATCACCACGAAGCGACCGCGCATCATTTCGCCAATGTCCTCTTCAACACGATGCGCGGCGGCGTCTTCGTGCGAAACTCCGACATCCCGACGGTGGACTTGTTGGATTTCCTGCGCGCGCGCAACCGCATCGTCGCGGCGCGTGACGCAGCATTCGTGAAGTCGCTGCCCGAGTGGGTGCCCGCGCCCGACCTTCTTCTCGCGGCCGACGCGCAAGGCGACATAGACCTACAACGTCTGT
>CAZEPH010000241.1:0-4928 GCA_964514075.1 uncultured bacterium
CACCGCGGCCGGACTGGCGGAGCGCTACGACGTTAGTCCGTCCGATCCGGAGCGCATCCCGCGCACGCTCTCCGGCGGCAACCAGCAGAAGGTCGTCGTCGCGCGCGAGCTCGATCGCGCCGCCGTGGTGCTCGTGTGCGAGCAGCCCACACGCGGCGTGGATGTCGGAGCGATCGAGTTCATCCATCGGCAGATCATCGCGCAGCGCGACGCGGGACGCGCGGTGCTCCTGGTGTCCGCGGATCTGAGCGAGCTGCTCTCGCTCGCGGACCGGATCGCCGTGATGTACGACGGGCGGTTCGTCGACGTGATCCCGGCCGCGGAGACGGATGAACGCGAGCTCGGTTTGCTCATGACCGGCGCGTCGCCCGCCGCCCGCATGGTGAAACGCGTCGATGACTCGCCGTTCGCGCACAACTAGGGGCGCGCCGCCCCACCCGCTGCACGTCATCCAGCGCATGCTGCAACACGGCGCGGCGCTACTCTTGCTCGTGGCAGGCGCCCTCGCCATCGGCATGGCGATTTATCACTTCGTCGAAGGGCTGGCCTGGTCCGACGCGTTTCTCAACGCCGCGATGCTGCTCGGGGGAATGGGTCCGGTGAACCCGTTACACACGACGGCGGGGAAGTGGCTCGCGGGAAGTTACGCGCTGTTCGCGGGGTTGGTGTTCCTGGTGGTGGCGGGTGTGATGCTCTCCCCGGTCGTGCACCACCTGCTCGGGCCATTCGCGGACGACGTGGACAACACCAGTACCTAACCGCTGCTTGATCCGGAGAGCCAGCCTAGCACATACTTGAGCCTGATTCGGAGCGGCGGCGCAACTGTGCTTCGCGCATCGTCGCCACAGTCGTTTCCACGACCCCCTGGTTGACTCCCCCAGGGCGATCGACAACCTGCGCGACTCGGCAAGGAGATCATCATGCAGAAACGGTCCGTCCTCTCGCTGGCCACTCTCGTGCTGTTCACAGCACTGCCGCACGTGGCTCTCGCGGATCCCGTGACCAGCAGCATCGCATCCAACTTCAACGGAACGAGCATCCCGGCGGGACGCTCCATCTGGTTCAACAGCATCGTGAAGTACACCGGGCCGACCAACGCGCCCGTCACGATCACGTTCGACCAGTCAACGATCGACTTCACGGCGGGAGGCACGACGTACTCGCTCCCCGTTCCGACGTCCACAGTCACACTCTCGCCCTTCGTCACGACGGCCACGACGACGTTCGATGCCGGACTCAACCGGTGGGTGACCACGACGCCTTTCGGCACGAGCGGCAACATCTATCTCGCCGGCCTGTCCTTCCCTGTCGCCGTGACGATCGACGGCGGGGTCAACCCCGTGACGTGGTCGGGGCGGTTTCAATCCAGCGTCGGCGGCGTCACGCTCAATTGGAAGTGGGCGGCTGCGGTCTACTCGACGTTCGACGCCAACCACGCGGCGCTCGGCGTGAAGCCGGTTGACGACAACAACGCGAGCCAGTACCAGAACTCCGACCACGCCGGAACTCCGGAGAACTTCAAGGACTGGGTCGTCGGCGGCGCGCGCGGCGGCGGCGGCTCCAACTTCACCGGCTCCTACAGCGGAACGAAGAGCGTGTTCATCGACGGCGCGACGCCCGTGCAGGCGTCCACATGGGGTTCGGTCAAGGCACTGTTCCGGTAGGATTCGCCGAACGACCCCACCCGCGACGGCGCGTCCGTCACGGGTATGACGAAGGCCCCGGCACGCGAGAGTGCCGGGGCCTCTGCTGCCGATCGCGCGCGGGGCTGCCCTAGCTTGCGAGCCGCCTCTCGGCGACGCGTTCCGGGTGTGCGCGCCGCACATTGCGTGCAAGACCGCATCGCTCCATCGCGTCGATCACCAGGCCCGTCACGTCGAACTCCCACCGCGCCAACCCGTGATGCGCGCTGCTCGGGAACGCGTGGTGGTTGTTGTGCCAGGACTCGCCGAGCGAAATGAGCGCGAGCGGCCAGACGTTGCGCGAGTTGTCGCGCGTCTTGAAGCGCTGCGACCCGAAGATGTGACACAGCGAGTTGATGCTCCACGTCACGTGATAGAGCACGACGACGCGCAACGCGCCACCGATCAACAACCCGCCCCACGCACCCGCCCACGAGCGCGTCACGAGGCCGGCCACACCCGCCGGGACGAGCAGCGACAGCACGATCCAGACGGGATACAGCCTGTCGATGACCACCAGCGCGCGATCGCTCGTGAGATCGTGCGCGAACGTCTCCACCACGGTGCGCTCGCGTGCGAAGAGCCACCCGATGTGCGAGTGCAGGAACCCCAGGAAGGTCGTGTTGCCACGCGCCTGGACAGGCGAGTGAGGATCGCCCGCCTTGTCCGTCGCTCCGTGATGCCGCCGGTGATCCGCGACCCACTGCGTCAGCTTTCCCTGCAGCGCGCACGACCCGAGGAGCGCCAGGGTTACACGCACCCACTGCGGCGCCGTGAAGCTCTTGTGCGTGAAGAGGCGATGGTAGCCGACCGTGACGCCGAGGCACGTGATGACGTAGAGCGCCACGGCTTGGCCGATTTGCAGGGCGGTGAATCCGTGGTGCGTGACGTGCACGATCGCCAGAACCGCGCCGACGTGCAGGAGAGCGAGAAGGCTGAAGAGGATCGTCCATCGCGCCGTGAACTCGCGAATGGACAAGATGCGTGTGGGCACGAAGGGTCTCCGAAATGCGTCTGAGGTCGACTGCCGTGCCACACACTAGCAGGTTCCGGCTCGTTCGGGCGAACTGTGCACGCCGAGACTTTGGGCTACCCCACGAGTTGCGCCCACCCTCACCCCCGCGAACCGGCTGCCGCAGTTGGCGCTACGGGGAACTGATCCCCTCGATCACCGTGCCGTCCATTTCCTTCGGGACGGGGAGACCGAACAACGCGAGCGTCGTCGGCGCGAGGTCGTAGATGTGCGCTTGCGCGACGCGCAGGCCGCGCGCCACGCCGGGTCCGCCCGCGAGGAAGATGCCGTCTGGCCCGTGAATGCCGGAGATCTTGTACGGGTTCGCGCGGCCGCTCGCGAACACAACGCCCTCTGGCAGCTTGGCCGCGCCACCCCGGTGGACGGCCGCGAAGTCGCCGACCACGCGATACCCCACCGCCATCTCCGCCACGATGTCCGGCGCGATGTCGATGCGATCGCCCGAATACAACTCCTCGCGGTTCCACGTCTTCGTGATCGCGTTGCGCCCCGTCTCGGGATCGATCACCGCTTCCAGCTTCGCGCGCATCTCGCGGCGCAGCGCCTCGTACTCCTCGCCCGGCGCCACGGTGCCCTGCGGCTCGCGCCCGCGCACGTTGAGCACGATGTTCCCGAACGTGCCCTCGGTGAACGCGCGCGTGTTGGCGTAGTCCACCTCCGCCTGGCGCATGAGGCGCACGGTATTCTGCCGGCCCACGTCCACACGTCCCGCGATCTGCGTGCGCACGGACTTCGGCAGCACCTTTTTCGCGAGTTGGTACGCCGAGCGCATCACGCTCTTCATCAGGCCGCGGCTCGACATCGCGGCGGGCCGCACGGTCGCGAGGTACCCTTCGCGCTCGAGCCACTGGTTGATCAACATGACGCGGTAGAACGGACCGCCGCCGTGATCGGACAGCACGAGCACGGTCGTTTCCTCTTCGCCCATCGCTTTCCACAGGCGACCGAGGTTGGCGTCCGCGGTGATGTACGTCTGATTGATCGCGTCGGCGAGCGGGCTGTCCGGTTCGTGCAGTGGGTGCGTCTTGTCCCAGTAGCGCCAGAACGAGTGCTGCGCGCGGTCCGTCGAGATGTCCACGTGCACGACGTAGCGCGTGTTGAAGCGCTGGATCAAGTGCAGCGTCGCGTCGGTGCGCTCGTTCTCGCAGCGCTTCATCTCCTCGAGGAACTTCGCGAGCACCTGCGTGTCCGGGACGTCGGCGCTCGCGGAGAACTCGGGGCGCACCGCTTCCACAAGATACGGATGCCCGAGCACTTTCTTCATGTCGTCGAGCACGTCGGACGGGTACGTGAAGTTCGCAAGCGGCTCCGACGTGAACACGCCCGCGACGAAGAAGCCCGCGACCTTTTCCGGCGGGTACGTCATCGGCACGTTCATCACGCCGCAGCGAATGCCGGCCTGCGAGAGGATCTTCCAGATCGCCTGCCCGCCACGCGTGCGCGTGCTCACGACCTCCGTGTCGTACGATCCCTTCTTCCGCTTCGTGAAGTCGAAGATGCCGTGCTTGCCGGGGTTCATCCCGGTGAGGAACGACGACCACGCAGTGGGTGAGTGCGGGTGAATGGTGGAGGCGAGCGGGCCGCTCACGCCCTCGCGCTGCAAACGAGCGAGCGTGGGCGCGCGACCGCTGTCGATGAGGGGCTGCAGCACCTGCCAGTCGGCGCCGTCCATTCCGAACACGAGCACTTTGCGCGGCTTCGCCGCCATGGGGATCCTCCGCTGAGACGTGTGGGACAAGGCCCGCAATCTAGCGGAGGCGGGAGAGCGAGGGCAAGCGCGCCCGGGGTCTACCGCAGCACGGAGACCTTCCGCGAGACGGTGCGATCCGCGTCCTCGTCGCGGTAGGCAACCACGTACACGCCGGCCGCCACGTCGCGGCCGGCATCGTCACGCAGATCCCACGTCGCGCGGTTCGGCACGCCGGGCGTGTTCGCGAAGGACATCGTGCGCACGGCGCGTCCGTCGAGCGCGTGCACGTGAACGTGCGCGGTGCGCCCCGTCGCCCCGAGCCACGTGAGGTGCAGCGATCCGCGCGCCGGGACAGGTCCGAGCGTGAGCTGCAGCGATGGGGATCCGGCCCCGGGCTGCTGCACGGGCGGGGCATCGGTCTGCTGGGTTGCCTGCGAGCCCTCGATGATCAGCGGCTCCGCGCCCACGCTCACGGTCGCGTCGCCGCCGATAACGGGGACGTACTCCACAACGGCATGATCCG
>CAZEPH010000242.1:0-4926 GCA_964514075.1 uncultured bacterium
GTCGCGCGCCGCGCGCACCGACATGCGCGTATAGTCCGCGATGGTGCGCTCGCCGATCTTCACCGCGAGCGACGATGCCTTGAGCCGCGCCCCGTGACACTCTCCGCACGGGTGCAGTCCCATGAAGCCCTCGATCCACTCGCGAATGCCTTCGCTCTCGGTGCTCTGGTACCGGCGCATCAAGTTCGGGATGACGCCCTCGAACGATCCGCGATACTGCCAGCGGCTCTTCGTGCCCTTGTAGTCGAATGTATACTCCGTGGCGCCGGAGCCGTGGAGGAGGACGTTCTTCACCTTGGACGGCAGTTGCGACCATGGCGTCCCGAGCGAGAACTTCATCTCCTTCGCAAGCGAACGCAGCTGCACGCCCATCCAGGCACCATCGCCCTTTCCCCACGGAACGATGGCGCCGTCGTCGAGTGCCTTGGACGCGTCCGGGACGACGCGCTCCACCTCCACTTCCATCTTCACCCCGAGACCGCCGCACGCGCCGCATGCGCCGTACGGGCTGTTGAACGAGAACATGCGCGGTGCGAGTTCGTCGTACGCGATCCCGCATGCGGCGCACGCGTTCTTCGTGGAGTAGACCGTTTCCTCGGCGTTGGCCGGAACGAGGTGCACGATGCCGCCGCTCAGGCCCACCGCGGTCTCCAGGGAATCCGCGAGTCGGCGGACGTGCTCGCGGTCTGCGGTCAGCCGGTCTACGACAATCTCAATGGTGTGTTTCTTCTTCTTGTCGAGCGTGATCTCGTCTTCCAAGTCCCGGATCGCGCCGTCGATGCGCGCGCGCAGATACCCGCTGCGCCGCGCGGTTTCGAGCTCTTTCTTGTACTCGCCTTTGCGTCCGGTCACGATGGGCGCCAGAATCTGCAGTCGTGTTCCGGTCGGTAACTCCAGCACGCGGTCCACCATTTCCTGCACGGTCTGCGTCGACACGCGCGCTCCACACTGTGCACAATGCTGCACGCCGATGCGGGAGAACAGCAGCCGGAGGTAGTCGTAGACCTCGGTGACCGTGGCGACGGTCGAACGCGGATTGCGCCCCGCGGTGCGCTGCTCGATCGAGATGGCCGGTGAGAGCCCGTCGATCTGGTCGACGTCGGGCTTTTCCATCTGTCCCAGGAACTGACGCGCGTACGCGGAGAGCGATTCGACGTACCGCCGTTGCCCTTCCGCGTAGATCGTGTCGAACGCCAGCGACGACTTGCCAGAGCCCGACACCCCGGTGATCACGACGAGCTTGTTGCGCGGCAGCGCAAGCGAGAGGTTCTGCAGGTTGTGTTCGCGGGCGCCGCGGATCGTGATGACATCCGCCGGGCCGCGCGTGCGCGGGGGAGAGGGCATGTCAGCGACGCGGTTCGAACGCCCGGACGAACACGTTGTACAGCCAGGCGACGAGCGCGCCGAGAAGGAACGCCTCGACGAACGCCCACACCATGCCGATGATGCACCCCGTCACGCTGAGCGTGTAACCGGGGAGGAACTTCCGCAGCAGGACGAGCGTGTTGCCGCCTTCCACCTGCGAGGCGCGCATGGTCATGAACGCGATGCACGCCGCCGCCACGATTCCGCATGCCATGCCGAGAGGAAGAGGACGCAGTGTCGCGTCTGCGTTCGTGGATCGGAATGCCATGGAATCAGTCTCCGGACCGGGCGCCGTTTCGAGTGAGTCGCACTCTATCAGCGCCGCCCGTCCGTCTCAAGCCGCGGGAGGCGCTGCGGCACGATCGCGTGCCGCGGACTCGACACGCGCGATCAACTCCACCACCGGGACGGCGAGGCCCGCCGCGACCGCGGCGAGGAGGTACACCGTGGTGCGCGGCAACTGCGCGGTGAGGCTCCCCTGCCCACGCGCATCCCCCAGCGATCCCAGGCTGAGCGCGATCGCGTTCGCGAGCGCGTGCGCGAACACGCCGGGCCACACGCTGCGCGTGGCGAGGGCGAGCCGCGCGAGCAGCCATCCGAACACGCCGGTTGCGATGATCTTCGCGGGAGCCACATGCAGGAACCCAAACACGAGCGCACTCGCCAGCGCACCCGCCGCCGGCCCCGCCACGCGCGTGAGCGCCGTCAAGCACACGCCTCGCACGAGCGTTTCCTCGAGCACCGGCGCAACGATTACCAGCGCGAGGATGACGGCCATCGTTTCGATGCCTCCGTTCGGCGCGAGCCGCTCGTAGGCATCGGCGATCCACCGCGGAAGCGGGATCAGCGTGCCGACTGCGAGCGCGAGGAGGATGTACCACGCGGCGAGCGGCGCGACCACGCGCCGCGTCACCGGCCACAGCGCCCGTGGCGGCGCATGCAGGCGGAGCGCATCGCGCACCGACGGACCCAGCAACCAGGCCGCCAGGACAATCACCCCTGCGGCGAAGGGCGCCGTGAAGAGAACGCGGTACACCTCGGGCAGATGCGGCAACGTCGCGGACTGCACCGTCACGAACCCCGCCAGCGCGAGCAGGAGCACAAGCAGGGCGCGCAAGCCGTCGCGCGCGGTGGGCGCGGTGGGACTACTCGTAACGCAGCGCCTCGACGGGATCCAGCCCGGCGGCCTTCATCGCTGGATACGTCCCGAAGAAGAGGCCCACGAGAGCGGAGAACCCGACGCCCACGACGGGCGTCCACGCTGGGACGCCGTACGGCAGATGCGTCAGGGCGGAAACCAGTCCGGCGAGACCGAGGCCGAGCAAGACGCCCAACGCGCCCCCGACCGCGGTGAGCGTCGCCGCCTCCACGAGAAACTGCCACAGAATATCGGCGCGGCGGGCGCCGATCGCTTTGCGCATGCCGATCTCGTGCGTCCGCTCGCGCACGCTGACCAGCATGATATTCATGACCCCGATGCCACCGACCAACAGAGCGATCGACGAGATGAACACGAGCACCATGAAGAACCCGCCGGTGATCTGGTTGTACAGTTTCAGGAACGTGTCGGACGTCATCACGTCGAAGTCGTCTGGCTTGTCGGCGCGCACGCCGCGCCGACGACGCAGGAGTTCCGTGACCTGATCGATCGCCGTCTGCACGAGTTCGGGGCTGCGCGCCTTGATCGCGAGGTAGAAGAACTGATCGGTGCCGAAGCGCTTCTCGCTCGTCGTGTAGGGGATCACGACCACATCGTCCCACGAATCACCGAGGAATTTGCCGCGCTTCTCGAACACGCCGACCACCGTGAAGTTGGAAGCGCCGACGCGCACGGTCTTCCCGATCGGGTCGCCGGTGAAGACGGCTTCCTCCGCGTCGGTGCCGAGCACGGCGACGGGCGCGCCGCGCTGCACCTCCGCGGGAGTGAAGAACCGCCCGCGCTCCACGAAGACGTTGTTCGTCTCCTGGTACGACGCCCCCGCACCGATCGTCTCCATCGGCTGGCTCACTTTTCCGCGATACGAGATGCGCAGGTTCGTGTCCCATCCCGGGGACACGTCCTCGACGGCGGGACAGAACTCCTCGATGGCCTTGCCGTCGTCCACCGTGAGCTGCTTGCGATTCCGCACGCTGTCCGGCAACGAGCCCGGCCCTCCGGGTCCGTAGATCGTCACGTACATCACGTCTGATCCGAGCGAGCGAATCTGCTTCGCGGTGGAGGCGTTGAGTCCTTGGATCAAGGCGACCATGCCCACGAGCGTCGTGACGCCCACCACCACGCCGACGACCGTGAGCGCGCTGCGCATTTTGTTCGCGCGCAGCGACACGAGCGCCATCTGCACGCCTTCCGAGACGAGTCGCGCGCGCGCGCTGCGGGGCGCCATCGCGTTATTCGTAGCGGAGCGCCTCGATGGGATCGAGGCGCGCCGCGCGCGATGCCGGGTAGATACCGAAGAACAGGCCGACGCTCGTCGACACGAAGAGCCCCAACGCCACCGACCACCACTCCACGCGTGTCGGCAACGGCGACGCCACGTCGATCAGCTTCGCGATGGCCGCGCCGAGCGTGATCCCGAGGAGACCGCCCACGCACGCGAGAATCGCCGACTCGATGAGGAACTGCTGCAGGATGTCGCGTCGGCGCGCGCCCACCGACTTGCGCAGTCCGATCTCGCGCGTGCGCTCGGTGACGCTCACGAGCATGATGTTCATGACGACGATGCCGCCGACCAGGAGTGAGAGAGCGGCGATGCCGATCATCGCGCCGTACAGCCCGTTCGTGAAGTTGCGATAGAACGTGAGGAACAACTCGGAACTCGTGATGCCGAAGTCATCGGGCGCGTCGGGCCGCAGGTGATGACGCCTGCGCATGATCGTGCGCACTTCGTCCTGCGCGACCGTCGCGAGGTCTTGACTGGTCGGCTTGAAGAGGATCGTCGGGTCCTGCCGGTCGCCGTAGATCGAGATCCAGACTCCGTACGGAATCTGCACGGCGTTGTCCTGCGTCACCCACCCCATGCCACCTTGCTTCTTGAAGACGCCGATGACCTCGAGCGATCGTCCGCCGATCCGCAGCCGCTGTCCCATCGGGTCCCGGTCGCCGAAGAGGCCCTCGCGCACATCCTTGCCGATCACCACCACCGGCCGGCGCCGCTGCACGTCGTCGTACGAAATGCGGCGGCCCACCTCGATCTCCGCCGCCTCGACATACTCCGCACCCGCCGTCGTCCCGGTGATGCGCACGTTTCCGCGCCGCGCGCGCCCGAACTTCACCTGCCCGCGCGAAGCGTTCTGCACCACGACATAGGCCACGTGCGGCGCGAGTTCCCTCACAGCGTCCGCGTCGGCCAGCGTGATGTCCGGACGCTTCTGCGCCTTCTCCCATTCGTCGTTGCTCGTGATGATGCCGTACTTGTCCAGATAGCTGACGTTGGAGCCGGTATCCAGCAACTTCTCGGCAACGTACCGGTTCAAGCCCTGCACGATAGCCACGACGGCGATCACCGCCGTGACGCCGATGATGATCCCGATCAAGGTGAGCGCGCTCCGCAGCTTGTTCGC